>JAYUXA010000172.1:0-15200 GCA_043753245.1 Chitinophagaceae bacterium | reverse complement strand
TTGTTTTGCTCCTTAAAGGCTTTCCATAACAGAAATAGTCCACCTGCAAGTATAAGTATGGAAAGTACACCGATTATAGTAGTGGTGGTGTTGCCGATACTATAGGAGACAGGTGCGAAGTTAAATTCAATTAAATGATCGCCCGCTGAAACAGACAGTCCCCTGAGCAGATAATTGACTTTAACAATGGGTACTTCTTTTTTGTCTATGAATGCTTTCCAACCGTTAGGATAGTAGATCTCACTGAAAACGGCAAACCCGTTGAACTTTGAAGAGGAGGCGTACACTATTTTATCATTTTCATTTTTAACGAGACGTATAGTTGCCGATGAATCTTCCTGTGGGCTGAACGGGATCCTGGATCGCTCTTTTTTATCGATGATCGCGGTGTCCTTCGGATGAAAGTTATCCAATGCCCTCATCTCTTCATTTGCATTGTTTACATATTTTATGGTACCCACGAACCAGGCCGGACCGAGCGCATCCGGATTTTGCTGGGCTACCTGTTGTTTGCCATCCGGATTGGGTACAATCAAATATTTGGCATTCAGCATATTGAATACCTGCATATTTCCTTTCGACAATTGTTCGGCAATAAGGTCATTATATAACGCAAGTTTCGCCGGGTGATATCCACCAATGGAATTGTGAAGATAGGAAGTTCTGGACGTAGAACCTGACAGCTGATAAGGATCCCCATCGGCGTTGAATACCCGGTAATATGAAGTATCCTTTGCTACCTGTATATCCGCAGCAGTAGGGGTGAAGGTTTCTGCAAAAAGATCTTTTTCAACATAGTTCTTAGTGCTCAGGTACCTCAGATCAACGCCGATCAGATCTATAAATACAAGTGCGGCAAGGGCTATAGCAACAATATTTTTATTTATTTTATCTTTCCCGAATCCATATAAAATTCCGAAGGCCAGTGCCATGAATAGCAATGCCCGTAGCAGGTCTGCTCCATACAATGATTTCCTGTCCTCTTTCAGGGCCGAGGTGACCGCTCTTCCAAATTCTGCAGATTGTGCACGCATATCATCAGTAGGCTGAGCGCCCTGAGCCATCTGCCTAAGAATATTTCCAGAGAATTGTTCGCGTATAGCAGCATCTGAATCCCCTTTAAAATCCAGTGTGAAATACAAAAGGATCAATACCGCTGAAAAGATGGCACTGCTCATCGCAGCAAGCCTAAACTTTTTCCAAAATATTTTTTTGTCAATCGTGTTTTCCAGTAAATGGTTTAAACCCAATGCTGCCAGTAATGGAAAGGTAAGCTGGGGGATCACCATTGCCATGGAAGGGGCCCGGAATTTATTATAAAAAGGTAAATGATCGAATAGAAAATAGTTAAAGGTGCTAAAGTTTTTCCCCCAGGCAAGAAGTATTCCCAGGATGGTGGCAGCAATGATCCACTTGCTGTTCCATCCGGTATAATATACCAGTCCGAAGATAAACAACAGGCAAATTACCGCACCGAAATAAACTGCTCCCGAAGTAAATCCCTGGGGACCCCAGTAAGAAGGAAAATTCTGCTGCGCAAATTCATCCGCCTGTTCCTCGCCCATTCCCGTTTTTTCAGCAATGACGGCGGCTGTTTTTGATCCCTGCGGCATCTCGGACGAACTACCTCCAAACATTCTCGGAACGGCCATTGTAAGTACTTCGGTTAATCCGTAACTGTAGGAGAACGCGTAGTCTTTATCCAGCCCCCCCCTGGATTTATTTTTTTCTTCACCCGGTTTCGTTAATTCAGAACGGCCACCGCGCATGGTCTCTCTGGAGTAATCGTATGTTGGAAAAAGAACAACAGCATAAGACAGCATACCCATGATTCCGGCAGCGGCACCCAGGCTCAGCGATTTTATAAGATGTGCGATTTCTTTATCTCTTATTGCTTTTATAGCGTAGGCAGTCACAAAACAAAGCGCTATTAATAAAGTATAATAAACAATTTGTACATGGTTCTGGTAAAACAGCTGTGTGCTGAACACCAGGGTGACTATAAATCCAAGCACATACTTTCGCTGGGTAAGTAATATTAATCCGGCAAGAACTGCGGGAGCATAACCCATAGAAGAAAATTTAGTAGTATGGCCCACAGAAACGATAATGGCATTGTAAGAAGCAAATGCGTAAGCCAGGGATCCGAGTATAGCCACCTTATTTTTTATACCCAGGGTTAAACTAAGAATATAAAAACCAAGGCAGGAAAGAAAAAATAAACCAGCAGGTTCAGGAAGAAATAACAGGAAAAGGTGGTGCAACCAGGCAATAGTAATATTGGTGGTGGAGCCAATCAGGATTTGAAAAGCTGGCATACCGCTGAACATGCTGTTGGTCCATAATGGATAATACCCGTGCTTCTCATAAAAGGCTATAGACTGCTGTGCCATTCCTTTCCAGCCGGTTGCATCAAGCTGGGAAACGATAAGCCCCTGCAAAGCGGGAAGACAGTAAATGCAGGAAATAATAAAAAAGATGCCTATGGCGATGGCATGAGGCTGAACCCGTTGCCATAATGATTTATTCATTATCAGATGATTAGTAATTGGGCAAAATAAGGCAATTTTACAGCAACTATATGCTTAAGCTGTTATTTTTATCCCGCGTGGCGTTCCTTTGTAACCTCTGCTTCCTGGTGACCTTCCTTATGCATTATGTCTCTTTCATCTCAAACGGCATTATCCCCTCCACGATCATTATCATAGGAAATGTGTTGTCTGTTGTCCTCAATACCCTGATGTTCGTGTTATATTGCTTTCTTTTCATTACCAGCAGGATCTTCAGTATCCGGGTGCCGGTGTGGCTGTTCACGACTAACCTGATTTTTTTTATTTTTCAGATCATACTTTTACTTAAATGATTCACAACATCATCAAAGACACACCTACAAGGCTGTTTATTATACTGGGAGGCTTTTTTATTGCCAATGCCATCATTGCAGAGATCATCGGGGTAAAAATTTTTTCTCTGGAAGACACGCTTAATATTCCAAGGGCGGACTTCACGCTTTTAAATGAACCTCATCTTTCTTTTAGCCTCACGGTGGGCGTATTGCCTTGGCCGGTTGTTTTTGTTCTGACGGATATCGTGAATGAATATTACGGGGTAAAAGGGGTCCGGTTCCTTTCGGTGCTCACTGCGGCTTTAATTTCTTTTGCTTTTTTTATATTTTATTTTGCCATAAAAGCTTCACCGGATACCGCCTGGTGGCTAACTTCCTATTCCGCCTCCGGGGTTCCTGATATGCAGGCTGCATTTTCTGCGATATTCGGACAGGGAATGAACATCATCATCGGATCCCTTACTGCATTTCTTATCGGCCAGATCGCAGATGCTTTCGTTTTTAGGAGAATTAAACGCCTCACAGGAGAAAAAGGAATCTGGATGCGTGCTACATTAAGTACGCTGATCTCGCAACTGATAGACAGTTTTGTGGTAACCTATATTGCATTTTATTTATTCAGGGGTGTAAGCATCGGACAATGTACTGCATGGGCACTTACTTCATACACGTATAAATTTATTATTGCCATCCTGTTCACTCCGGTAGTATACCTGATTCATTGGGGTGTAGAAAAATATCTGGGCAAAAATGTTGCCCGTGAAATGAAGGAAAGTGCAATGAAAGGATATTAACTAAGGAGAATCAATTAGAAGGGTACGAATTTTACCGTAATTACCACATACTATCAGGTATATTTTCTATTTGCCGGGAATGCAGATCGTGCTATTTTTATATAGATTATAAACGGAAGATCCGGCATGATTTCCCGTCTTTAGATATTAACTATGAAAACCGCCTGGGAATTGATATGATTCAGGGATTAATGAGATGGGAATTAAAATCAACCATCTCATTAATTTTTTTCAGGCCGCTAAATCTCTATAATGCCGCTTCCTGCTTTTTAAATATTTTTCGTAGATCACTTCACTCATTGGTTTATTGTACACTTTGCTTTCCACCCAGGATATAATATCGAGATAAGCAAATGCTCTTGTTTCAAAACGATTTTTTTCCAGATGCTTGATTTTCTGAAGAAAAACTTCCAGCTCCTGCCTCACCCGGTGCCGGGAAAACTGTAGCGAATTTCTTAAGAATTTAAAGATCTCTTCCTCCACCACGGTAAGGTTTTCCATTTTTGCCATATACCTGAACACCGACTTGGTCAGGGGCTCCATGAGTGCAAAATTTCCAAGCTCGTAATGCGCCAGCAGGTGTAACAAACGGGCATAACATTGCAGGTCCCCGCGTAAATCGATCGGTTCATTGATTATCCTTTGTACGTAGTCGATGGTGGTGTTGTAATTGCCACTTCCAAAATAAAGCGAGGCGATCTTATAATTAAAAACAAGTATGCGGTGTTTATCCAGAAACAGTGCGTACTCCTCCAGCTTTTGTTCGATATAAGGTACCAGTGGCAGTCCTTCTTTGAAAGTGCCGCGCATAAAATGCCTGTTGATTTTTGCCTGCTGGATGGAAACAAATACCTGTACCCTAAAATTGTCGTGGTGCTGTACAATATGGGAAGGAGCGAAGGCTTCAAATTCCTGCAGTACAATATCCAGTTGCTGGTGATTGCGCAGATCAAAATGAGCATTCATCAGGTTGTGCATACCTTTTATATAATGTCCGGTTTCTACATTGATCATTTCCGGAAATTGTTTGAACAGGTTTACCCATTTCTGAGCATAGCGGTAATATTGTAAAAAGTCCTGCCGTATAAAAGCAAACCAGCCATAGCTCTGGTAGAGGTACAGTTTTTCGTAAAATCCTTTCTGAAGATGCGCTTCTGCGGGCAGGTGCTCACTGAAAAACTGATTAACACCTGCTTCGTCCTTTTCGTTTCGGGCATGGCCGTGTTTTACATACCAGCTGTATAACTGAAGGGCCAGATTTGACAACTGGGTGATTATTTTGCGGCGCTCGTGCACCACATTGGCTTCCTGTGCCAGCAGATCGGCCTTATCCTGCATGCTCCGTGTGATATGAAGGGTTTCAATCTTTTTTTCTAAAGAGATCACCTGTATCAGCACCGTATCCTGGTGGTATGCAGAGGCAATTTCTTTTACTTTATCGAGGATTTTCAGGCTCTGGAGATACAGGCCCTTATAGTAAAGGATGCGGGCATAATCCATTTGTTCATTGAGTTCCAGGTCAAGGCTTTCGGTACGTTTTAATAACCGCAGGCTTGCGAGCACCTGACGGTAGAGGTGTGTCTTCAGATTAGAAAGCTGGGGTTTTTCTGTTCCTGGAAGTTTTTTAAGCAGCAATTTTTCGTCGTAATCCTGCATTTTGTCAATCGCATCGAACAACTGAATGATTTTAAGGTCCTCTTTGCCGGAACTTCTTTTGATATAAAGTTTGAAATGTCGTTTTTCGGACTTCTCCAGAGAGTGTATTAATTGAAATAAAATATCGGAATATCGGCTGGGCATAATTAAAAAATTCTGCTCAAAACTAGTACAGTAAGGGCTTTTAGCAATATCTACCCCGTTTTGCCGTAATGATATCGTTAAATAGTTGGTATCAAACGGAAATAAAGCTCAGTTATATTTGTATCAGAAAAGAGATAAACATAGAGCAAGCAATCGTGATGGCAGGAAATCGAAGAGGCGTATTAAATAGTAAGCTGTGACACTCAGCACAAAACATACTATGTAAGATTTTCATATGGCAAGCAATCGTTAGAGGCCGTCCTATTCTTAGGAGGGCTTTTTTTGTGCTGTGAAGTTAATGATTATATAATATGGACCAAATAAATTGCTGACTTTTTAAATTGCTTTGTGAAGGTCATCCCTTAATACTTTGCGTGTCCTTTATTTACCCTTCGTAAATACTACTCTCTGCCAGTTGTTGCAACATCTTTATTGTTTTTTTATTTTTTTGCCTATACCTTTGCAGCCGGCAGGTCTTACACGGCCAGCTCCTGCCAAATCCCCCAGGATCGGAAGATAGCAAGGGTAGGTGGTTGTAGCGGTGCGATGTAAGTAATCTGCCGATTTTTATTTCAATATACGATCATGAAGTTTTTTATCGACACAGCCAATTTAGCCCAGATTTCAGAAGCAAACGACCTGGGAATATTAGACGGGGTGACTACCAACCCTTCCCTTATGGCTAAAGAAGGTATAAAGAGTGAAGCTGGAGTGATCGATCATTATAAAAAGATCTGTGAACTGGTAGACGGAGACGTCAGTGCGGAAGTAATCTCTACCAATTTCGGAGAGATTGTGGAAGAAGGAAAGAAACTTGCCGCTATTCACCCAAACATTGTTGTAAAAGTTCCTATGGTAAAAGATGGGGTGAAAGCCTTAAAATGGTTTTCGGATAACGGCATCAAAACCAATTGTACACTGGTATTTTCTGCAGGTCAGGCTATTTTGGCTGCAAAGGCAGGGGCTACTTATGTATCTCCTTTTATTGGAAGAATAGACGACAGCAGCTGGGACGGTGTGGAACTGATCGCCCAGATCGCTCATATTTACCAGCTCCAGGGGTTTAAAACTCAAATACTTGCGGCATCTATCCGAAACGCGCTGCATATTGTAAAATGTGCGGAAGCTGGAGCAAATGTCTGTACCTGCCCATTGGAACCTATACTCGGATTGTTAAAACATCCTTTAACGGATCTGGGTCTGGCCAAGTTTTTGGAAGATTCCAATAAGATGCGTGCTGCAATGACAAAAGCATAATTGAATTAATAATTCATATTTGGAGAGTGCAGCGTACAATATATTGCGCCTTTTCTTTTTTGGGCAAACCTATTCATCACCGGGGTTTGCGTAAGATCTCCTCTACAGTAGGCAAACGTTCTGCCTCTCTGTTTTTTTTGATATAGATGAAGATGACTTTTTTCAGGGAAGGATTGGCTTTCAAATTCACGCTAACAGTAACCTGATCCGCAGGAAAAGAGGCATCTATAAATAGATTGTTTCCACTGAAACTGCCTCCGGAAGTAGAAAACCTCAACTCTTTATCTCCAAGTGGCTGATAATGCCCGTCCGTATAGCGCCCCTCCACATTAATATAATTATAAGTACCTTTTTTTAAGCTGTCCGTATAAAGATTGAAATAAATGCTGTCCACCCGCTGGGCCGATACCGCCAGGCTGGTCAACAGGACTATGGATAGAATTATTGCATGTTGCATCTTATAAACAAGACTATTAAATCCGATTTCCCGTTGTATTCCTCCAAAAATTGGAAGAAAAATTTTTGTTCCAGGAGATTTGCCATTATTTTTGCGGCATTATTATGAAATACACCCTTCACATTCATCCACATCATACTTACCTTCAGGGGTAGGCCGGTTGTTGTCTGTGAAGAACAAGATACCCAGGGGCTTACTTTCAGTGAGCCCTTTTTTTATGTTCATTATTAAACCGTTAGTTCATGGAGCGCAGTAAATTAAAGATAGCCATACAGAAGTCAGGCCGCCTGCACGATGATTCCGTGCAGTTATTAAAAGACTGTGGTATCGGTATCAGAAATGGTGTCAACCAGCTCAGGACCGAGGCGGAAAATTTTCCTATGGAGATCTACTTTCTTCGCGACGATGATATTCCTCAGTATGTGGAAGATGAAGTGGCTGATATTGGTATTGTGGGAGAGAATGTTTTATATGAAAAAAATAAGCAGATAGAGATTGTTGAAAAACTTGGGTTTGGAAAATGCCGTTTATCGGTGGCGATAAGCAGGAGTGAGGAATATACAGGAATCGCCTATTTGCAGAATAAAAAAATAGCTACCAGTTACCCGGGTATAGTAGGCTCATTTCTAAAAACTAAAAACATAAAAGCGGAGATACATGAAATAAGTGGTTCTGTGGAGATCGCACCAGGTATAGGTTTGGCTGACGCGATCGTGGATCTGGTCAGCAGTGGCTCCACTTTATTTGCCAACGGACTTAAAGAGACCGAGGTGATTCTGCGCTCAGAAGCAGCACTGGTAAAGAACGCCCGGTTGGACTCCCAGCAATTGCTGTTGCTGGAAAAATTACTTTTCCGTATACGTGCAGTGAAAAAAGCTAAGAACAATAAATACATATTACTGAATGCCCCGAATCACCATCTCGACAGGATCATTGGATTGCTGCCAGGGATGAAAAGCCCAACCGTTTTGCCCCTTGCCGAAGCTGGATGGAGCAGTGTACACAGCGTGCTGAATGAAAATGAATTCTGGGATATAATAGAAAAACTTAAGGAAGCAGGCGCTCAGGGAATACTTGTTATACCAATTGAAAAAATGATAATTTAATCAGCCATGGACATCATCCGTTTTCCACTGCGCAGTACCTGGGCCTCACTTGCAAAAAGGCCGGTATACGATAGTGCCGACCTGGAAGAAAAAATAAAACCCATCCTGGAAGAAGTACGTTTAAACGGGGATCAGGCCTTGCGGAAGTACACACTGCAGTTTGATAAGGTAGAATTAGGGGCGATCCAGGTTTCTGAATATGAAATTCAATCTTCCTTAAATGTTATCAGCCCGGAATTAGTGGATGCGGTCAGACTTGCTGCCGCAAACATAACTGCTTTTCATAAAACTCAGGTGCAGCCAGTGGTAAAAGTAGAGACGATGCCAGGCGTCAGCTGCTGGAGAAAAAATACGGCGATTCAAAGCGTTGGTCTGTACATTCCCGGAGGAACTGCACCCTTGTTCTCTACGGTACTGATGCTGGTCATCCCAGCCCTGATTGCCGGATGCAGGGAGATAATCATCTGCACTCCACCGGGGAAAGACGGGCGGGTGCACCCTGCCATACTTGCCTCGGCAGCGTATCTGGGGATAGATAAAGTATTTCAGGTAGGCGGTGTACAGGCCATTGCAGCAATGGCCTACGGTACAGAAACCATTCCGAAAGTATCAAAATTGTTCGGTCCGGGTAATCAATATGTTACTACCGCCAAACAGCTTGTACAGAAAGAAGGTGTTGCGATAGATATGCCCGCAGGTCCCAGCGAAGTGGCTGTTTATGCAGACAGTACGGCTAACCCCGCATTTGTAGCATCGGATCTTTTATCGCAGGCCGAACATGGAGAGGACAGCCAGGTACTGCTGGTCACCGATCATGAACCACTGATTGCTTCCGTTCAACAGGAACTCACTGCACAGCTCGGGCGATTGCCCAGAAAACAGTTAGCCGAAAGGGCACTGCAAAACAGTAAAATGATATTATTGGATAATAAGGAAGAATGTATGGAGCTCCTGAACCTGTATGGCCCTGAACATCTTATTCTGGCCTGTGCAGATGCAGATACACTTTCTGAAAAAGTAATTAATGCAGGCAGTGTATTTCTTGGACATTATTCACCTGAAAGTGCCGGTGATTATGCAAGTGGCACAAACCATACCCTTCCAACTAACGGATATGCACATGCGCACAGTGGAGTGAGTGTTGATAGTTTTGTTAAAAAAATCACTTTTCAGCGGTTAACCCCTGCCGGATTAGATGCTATTGGAATGACTGTAGAAATTATGGCAGAAGCAGAGGGATTACACGCACATGCAGCCGCAGTACGGATAAGAAGGAAGTCCGGCTAACCTAACAAACGGTGTAGATTATTGCTGCACCAGACATTTTTAAATAGGATGGTATGAGTTTTAATATTGATGAACTAACGCGGGAAAATATTAAAAAACTGGTTCCCTATTCCTCTGCCAGAGACGAATACAAGGGAAAAGCAGGGGTGTTTCTGGATGCTAATGAGAACAGTCTGGGATCACCATTAAAAAAATGGTACAACCGGTACCCTGACCCGCATCAACTTAAAGTGAAACAAAAACTTTCCGAAATAAAAGGAATTCCGTCAGGCAATATGTTTTTGGGCAACGGGAGCGACGAATGTATAGACCTGATGATACGCGCATTTTGTGAACCTGCTGTTGATAATATTATTATCTGTCCGCCTACTTATGGGATGTATGAGGTAAGTGCCAACATCAATAATATTACTATACACAAAGTGCCGCTTACGCCATCCTATCAGCTGAATCTCCCGGCCATTGCAGAGGCAGTGACGGCAGATACTAAACTTATTTTTATTTGTTCACCTAATAATCCTACCGGTAATTCATTAAACAGACCGGATATAGAAGCCTTACTGACTAATTATTTTGGTATAGTAGTACTGGATGAGGCGTATATTAATTTTTCGAGATTCAGGTCGTTTGCATCAGAACTGGATGAATACCCTAATCTTGTTGTATTACAAACGCTCTCCAAAGCCTGGGGGTTAGCTGCATTGCGCGTTGGGATGGCATTCGCTTCTGAAGCGATCATTGCTATTCTCAATAAAATCAAACCCCCATATAATATAAACCAGGCTTCACAGGAGATTGCCCTTCAGGCTTTGGAGAATGTAGAAGAAATAAATGTGATGATCAAAGAAATCATAGGGCAAAGAAAAATGCTTGAAGAAAGACTTCCGCACCTGGGTGGTGTTAAAAAAGTAAACATTTCTGATGCCAATTTTCTGCTGGTAGAAGTTACCCGTCCGGAAGCCATGTATTCGTATTTGATCGGTAAAGGCATTGTTGTCCGGGACAGAAGTAAAGTGTTGCTGTGTGAAGGATGCCTGCGTATCACTGTTGGCACTCCCGGTGAAAACAATTTATTGTTGACTGCAATGAGCGAATTCAGTACCAACGAAAATAAGTAACGATGAAAAGAATATTATTTATAGACCGTGACGGCACGTTAATAAAAGAAGCACCGCCAACTTATCAGCTTGATGCGTTTGAAAAGCTGGTATTTTATCCGCAGGTTTTTGAATACATGGGACGAATAGCCCGCGAACTGGATTACCTCCTGGTAATGATCACCAATCAGGATGGCCTTGGCACCGCATCTTTCCCCGAAAATACATTCTGGCCGCTGCACCATCTGGTTATGCAAACCTTGTCGGGCGAAGGCATTGAATTTAGTGAGGTGCTGATCGACAGAACATTTCCGGTTCAACAGGCACCGACCAGAAAACCCGGCACCGGAATGGTTACTAAATACCTGAACTCAGCGGACTATGACATAGCCAATTCATTTGTAATCGGGGACAGGATAACGGATGTTCAGTTGGCAAAGAATATGGGTTGCAAAGCCATCTGGCTCAACAATGATCCCCATCTGGGTGCCGGGGAAGTGGCAGATGAAATTGCTGCATTAAGAAATACTATTGCCCTGGAATCAGCCGAATGGAAAGCTATCTACCAGTTTTTAAAATCAGGCTTGCGTCAGGTAGTACATGAGCGCAATACTAAAGAAACACAGATACGGATCGACCTCAATATGGACGGCAGCGGAAGGTCCAATATCGTTACCGGACTTGATTTTTTTGACCACATGCTCGACCAGATCGCGAGACATGGAAAGTTAGACCTGACCATCAGGGCCAATGGAGATCTGCATATTGATGAACACCATACGATAGAGGATACCGGAATTGCATTAGGGGAAGCATTTGGCCTGGCCCTGGCCGACAAAAGAGGAATGGCACGTTATGGATTTGCCTTACCTATGGATGATGCGGAAGCTAAAGTTTTGCTGGATTTTGGTGGCAGGAGCTGGCTGGTGTGGAACGCCTCATTTAACCGGGAACGGATTGGAGAAATGCCTACCGAAATGTTCTTTCATTTCTTTAAATCGTTTAGCGACGCGGCCCGCTGTAATCTTAACATTGAATGCCACGGAGATAACGAACATCATAAGATCGAGGCCATCTTTAAGGCTTTTGCCAAGGCCATCCGAATGGCGGTAACGCGCGATCCGCTTAGTAATTACCTGCCCAGCACAAAGGGGTTATTATAAATTTGGATCGGAACCAAAAACGTCACATATTTGCATATCATGAAAATGCAGATATTAAATCAACAATGGTGGTGGCATGCAAACTCCGATCGGGGCTGGTAATGCTATTACTGTTATTGTAATACAATATAAGGCCCCGGATATTCCGGGGTTTTTTATTTATAGGAAATACTGAAAGAAGACTGGAAATGAAAAAAATTAAACTCGAAACAAGCTGTAAGAAAATGCTGGCTGATGTATTCACTCCTGTGGGAATCTATCTGCGGGTTCGTGATCGTTTCCGGGATACCATCCTGCTGGAGAGCACCGATCACCATGCATCGGAAAACAGCTACTCCTTTATCTGCATCAATGCCATCGGTGGGATTGAAATAGCCTCATTGAAAACGATGGAAACAAAATTCCCTGGCCAGCCTGCAGAGCATCAGCAAATAAAAAACAGGGAAGCAGTGCCTCAGTTATTATGGGAGTATATGCAGCAGTTTGAAATAAAACAAAGCACCCCGAAAGAAACGCAGTTTGCGCAGGGACTATATGGATATACCGCTTATGATGCAGTGCAGTTTTTCGATACGGTTACGCTGGATAAACATCCTCAATCTCCGCTTATTCCTTTGGTAAGGTACCGGTTGTACCAGTACGTCATTGCCATTAATCATTTTAAAGACGAGCTGTTTTTATTTGAAAATCTGCTTACGGGCATTGAGCGTGAATCGGAAGTTGTCGAATCATTGATCAGAAGTAAAGACGTTCCTGTTTATCCCTTCCAGACAAAGGGCGCTGAAGTGGCCGAAATACCCGGCGAAGCGTATGTAGAAATGGTAAAAAAAGGTATTCAAAGCTGTCTTAGAGGTGATGTATTCCAGATTGTACTCAGCCGGCGTTTCAGTCAGCCGTTTACGGGTGATGAATTTAATGTGTACCGGGCACTTCGTTCCATCAATCCTTCTCCCTATTTATTTTATTTCGACTATGGGGATTACCGTTTACTCGGTTCCTCACCGGAGGCACAGATCATTATAAAAAACGGCAAAGCAGTATTGCATCCCATTGCCGGAACATTTAAAAGAACCGGCGATGAGAAAATCGATCACCAGCGGGCAGAAGAGTTGTTGAAAGATGTAAAAGAAAATGCAGAACATGTGATGCTGGTGGATCTTGCCCGCAATGACCTCAGCAGGCTATGCGATAACGTAAGTGTTTCTCAGTACAGGCAGATACAATATTATTCTCATGTCATTCACTTAGTGAGTGAGGTCACCGGAAACGTGCCTGAAGGCAGTAATCCTTTCGGGTTGCTGGCAAGGACGTTTCCTGCAGGAACTTTGAGCGGAGCACCAAAATTTAAAGCTATGAAACTTATTGATGAGCTGGAGTCCGTATCCAGAAGTTTTTATGGCGGTGGCATCGGCTTCATTGGTTTTGACGGAAGCTGCAATCATGCAATAATGATCCGAACAATGCTTAGCAAAAACAATACGCTGCTTTATCAGGCCGGAGCGGGAATTGTGGCTGCTTCAGATCCTGATAGTGAATTACAGGAAGTGAACAATAAATTAAATGCGTTAAAATCTGCCATTGAATTTGCAGGTAAAATAAGTTAAGATGAAGATTCTTGTATTTGATAATTATGATTCCTTTACGTACAACCTGGTGCACCTGGTAGAAAAAATACTGCCTGTAAAAGTGGATGTGTTTCGTAATGACCAGATACCACTTGCCAAAATTCAGGAATACGATAAGATTATACTATCTCCGGGTCCGGGTATTCCTTCCGAAGCCGGATCGTTGCTGCAGGTGATAAAGCAATATGCCGCCACAAAATCAATATTAGGAGTTTGTCTTGGTCACCAGGCAATAGGAGAAGCATTTGGAGGTGAACTGATAAATCTGAGTAAGGTATATCATGGGGTGGCCACCAGCTGCAACGTACTGAATGACCGCTCTCCACTGTTCATTGGTTTGGAAAAAGAGCTGGAAGTAGGCCGTTACCACAGCTGGATTGTTTCGAAAGATAAGTTTCCTGATGAGCTGGAAATCACTGCCGAAGACGACAATGGATTTATCATGGCGATGCAGCATAAAACGTATGATGTGCAGGGTGTGCAGTTTCATCCTGAAAGTGTGCTTACACCAAAGGGTGAAGCATTGATGAGAAACTGGTTAAAACAATAACGGAAGAAAAAAAGCAAATGAAAAAGATTCTTCAGCATCTATTTGAACACAAAGCCCTTCCACGTGCACAGGCCAGAGAGGTACTGGTAAATATTTCCCAGGGTAGTTATAATGATTCGGAGATCGCATCATTTATAACGGTATACCTTATGCGTAGTATTACTATAGCTGAACTGGAAGGCTTCAGGGATGCCCTGCTGGAACTGTGCCTGAAGGCAGACCTGGAAGGTGGACAGCTGATGGATATTGTGGGAACTGGCGGAGATGGAAAGAATACTTTCAATATTTCCACACTTGCGTGTTTTATTGTTGCAGGTACCGGGCAAAAGGTAGCCAAGCATGGAAATTACGGAGCATCCTCCATCAGTGGTTCCTCCAATGTGATGGAGCAAATGGGATATACCTTTAAAACCAATAATGACCTCCTCAAAAAAGAACTGGAAGAAGCAAATATTTGTTTTTTACATGCACCCATCTTTCATCCTGCATTGAAGACAGTCGGACCGGTCAGAAAAAAGTTGGCCGTCCGGACGTTCTTTAATATGCTGGGTCCCATGGTTAACCCTGCTGCACCCGCTTTTCAGCTGATAGGGGTGTACAACCTGGAAATGGCCAGGATATACAATTATATGATGCAGCAGACCGGCCGTGCTTTTACGATCATTCATGGTATCGATGGCTATGATGAGATATCCCTGACCAGTGACACGAAAATTATCACCTCCGAAGGCGAAAAAATAATGACACCGGAGCAATTAGGCAAAAGAATGGTGAATGCATCCGATATTTACGGGGGCAATACACCAGAGGAAGCGGCGAAAATATTTCTGAAGATTCTTAAAGGAGAAGGAACCTGGGCACAAAATGCGGTTGTGCTGGCAAATGCTGCTATGGCGCTGCATTGTACAGGAAGGTATACCTCCTATAATGAAGCGTATAGCGATGCGGTAGAAAGCTTAGAAAGTGGCAGAGGATACCAGTCATTACAAAAATTAATAGCATTGCAATGATAAACATACTCGATACCATAATTCAGCATAAAAGAGTAGAAGTAATACAGCACAGGATGTCTGCGCCAATGCAGGAATTGCAGGCTTCCCAATTTTTTTACAGACCCTGCCTTTCTCTTAAACAATCGCTTCAGAAAAAAGACAGTAGCGGTATTATTGCAGAATTTAAGCGGCGGTCTCCTTCTAAAGGAGTGATCAATGCAGAAGCG
>JAYUXA010000171.1:0-15204 GCA_043753245.1 Chitinophagaceae bacterium | reverse complement strand
TTTCTTATCGGAAGCACAGCTCATTTTTCTGACCAGGATGCTGGAAGCCTGCAAATTGAATATGGGCGATATCGCTTTGATTAACCTGATCAACGGATTAGATATAGACCAGGTGCTAAATCATATAAAACCCGATAAACTGATTGCCTTTGGTGTAAAGTTGTCCGGGGCAAGTTTTCCGGAGCAGCCCATGCAATCATCCTTATCCCCGGATTCCCCGTTTGCGCTTTTGAATTTAAAAGAGTTTGTTTTCCTCAGTGTTCCCTCACTTAATGAGGTATCACAGGATACGGAAGTGTCAAAAGCACAGAAAGCAAAACTCTGGGCCCGCCTCAAAGAATTATTTAGCGTATAACATGAACCAATTATTATTCGCTACCAATAACCGGCATAAGATTGACGAGATCAACGCTGCCATCGGACACCTGGTACAGGTAATTGGATTAAAGGATGCCGGCATAAATGCGGATATTCCGGAACCGCACCCTACCCTGGAACAAAATGCAACAGCAAAATCATCGGCCATCGCTGCCCTCACCGGACGCAATTGTTTCAGTGAGGACAGCGGACTTGAAGTATCAGCGCTGAACAATGAGCCGGGTGTGCGTTCTGCCAGGTACGCCGGTGAAGGAGGCTCCGATGAAAACAATATCGACAAAGTGCTGCAAAAACTTCAGGGTAAACCCGACCGCAGTGCTCGCTTCAGAACGGTCATCTCCCTGATCTGGCAAAATGACCAGTTTTTGTTTGAAGGTGTCTGCGAGGGATCCATCACCGAATTCCGCAGAGGAATCTCCGGTTTTGGATATGATTCCATTTTTTTACCTTCAGGATATATCAAAAGCTTTGGAGAAATGAACCTGGAAGAAAAAAACAGGATCAGTCACCGAATAAAAGCAGCGGATAAGCTGGTTTTATTTTTGCAGCAACATGGCGGAACTTTTGGCTTCATTAAACCTCCACTTTATTAAATTGTACAGCACAGGCAACCATACCATATCAGAAACCGACTTAATCAGTGGGTGTATCAGTGGCGACAGGCAGATGCAGGAAGAATTGTACAACAGATTTGCAGGAAAAATGAATGCAGTCTGTCTGAGGTACTCTAACAATGCCGATGATGCCAGAGATCTTTTACAGGAAGGCTTTATTAAAGTGTACCGCAATCTGCATAAGTTTCGTGCAGAAGGCTCTTTTGAAGGCTGGGTCAGAAGAGTTTTTGTAAATTCTTCGATAGAACAATTCCGAAAAAAGTCTATTCAGCTGCTGACCGTTAGCGACAAGGAAGAAAGTACCATTGAAGATGCTGATATTTCTGCATTGGATCTGCTTGCTGAAAAGGATATTATCAGTCTGGTTCAGGAACTTTCTCCCGGATACCGGACAGTATTTAACCTGTATGTGATTGAAGGCTATTCTCACAAAGAAATAGCTGCCCAGTTGGGCATCAGCGAAGGCACCAGTAAATCACAGCTGGCAAGGGCCCGATCCATACTGCAGAAAAAAGTGACGCAGTATTTAAGTGACACAAAAAAATCATTTATCAGATAGTACATGTCAGGCTCCTTTAAAAATAAAGTTTTCAGCTTAGAGTTCCAGCCTTCTCCGGAAGTATGGGACATTATCTGCGAAAGGCTGGATGCTGAATACGTTGCCGGAGATGCAGTTGTATCCGCGAAACTGGACGAAGCCACAGTACCTCCTCCCACAGGCGCTTGGGATACTGTTCAGTCCGCCCTTCATCCCGCTCTGAAGGTTCGTTTTTTTCCTTTATACCACAGGCGGTTAGCTATTGCCGTTATACTAGGTGCTGTACTTTCTGCTACGGCTATGTATGTGTTTAATGGCAGCCCGGCCCGAATCGACTCAGGAAGAACCGGGAAACTAAAAGCCCTGATCACCTTAAAAACGATCTTAAACCAACCATTGTCTCCTTCTCCGGCTAAAGTGATTGCACTAAAACCCTCAGCCCAACAATTTTCCAATGTTGTAAGCAGACAAAATACTATGCCCCGAAACCGTGATTTTGTGAAAATGAACGCTGCATTGGCGCGTGAAAAATATTTATCCGGCATACATACGGTCTCTGCTCTTCAGCAGATCGCTATTCCGGCAAAGCCCATTCTGAATACAGACGGATGTATTGTAATGGACATGAACCTGATCTGCAATTCGAACGATCACTACATTACAGTAACGGGTCCTAACGGATCCCAGACGAAAATATCCAATAAGTTTTTAAGCTGGCTGAGCTCGATGAATACCGAAGTTTCAGAAGATAATACGGATAATGTTGGAGTGCGTTGGAAAGAAACCTTTCAATCCTGGCGCAATAAATTATTGCATAAGCCCTCTTTTATTCCCGCAGCCAGTAATTTCTTCGATATTTTTGAGATGAAGGACATGATCCTGGAACAATAATTTATGGCGCGTATTAAAATAGAACTTCCTTCCTCCTTTTTTTTTCATATAAAGATTCCGGTAAGGATAACCGATCTTAATTATGGTGGTCATGTTGGAAACGACACTATTCTTTCCATTATTCATGAAGCACGTGTAGCTTTTTTATACTGGAATAATTATACCGAAAAAGATATGGGTGGCACCGGACTGATTATGGGTGATGTGGCCATTGCTTTTAAAAATGAATTGTTTTATGGTGATGAACTTACTGTATCCGTAGCTATTTCCGAACTGTCACGGTCAACCTTCGATTTCCTTTACAAACTCGAAAAAGAAACAGGGGGGAAAAAAATGGATGTAGCGCACGCTAAAACAGGTATGGTTTGTTTTGATTACAACAAGCGCAAAATAACGGCAATACCAGAAGAGGTACTAGCTAAATTTGCGCATTACTGAGTCCATATCTTCCAGCTTTCTTCGGCCTGAATAACCAGCATATCCGACCCATTAAGGATAGTGGCACCCTGCTCTGCTCCGTATTTTAAGAAAACCGTTTCAGCAGGATTGTACACCAGGTCATAAAGAAAATGACAGGGAGATAGTAAATGGTAAGGTATTGGAGGAGCAGAATTTAAATCCGGAAATGTTCCGAGAGGAGTAGTATTGATGACCAGCTGGTGAGCACGCAGGATTGCGTCGTTTACGTCCTCATACAGGATCGTCTGTGAATCGTTCTTATTGGCTCTGACCACAAATAAAAAATCGATGTTCAGACTTTTCAGTACATAAGCTACTGCTTTTGCAGCACCTCCTTTTCCAAGCACCAGCGCACGCTGGTGATGTGCTTTTAGCTTGGTTTGCAGCGACATTTTAAAACCAGTGACATCGGTATTAAATCCTGTAAGTTTTCCGTTTTTAATAAGGATGCAATTGCAGGCGGCGATCTGTTTTACCACCTCACTGGCATCATCCAGGTACGCAACTGCTTTTTCTTTATACGGAATAGTAACATTCAGTCCCCTAAGATCGGGATAACGTTTAAGTAATTCCGGGAGTTCTTCTATTGACGGAATAGAAAAATGATCATATACACAATCTGCAATTTTTTCATTTTCAAATTTCTCCGAAAAAAATCGTTTGGAGAAAGAATGGCTCAACGGATATCCGATAAGTCCAAAGCGTTTCACAAGATGGTTTCTTTATCCAGGAACAAATGAAAAGTATCTCCTCTTAAACCGATCCGCATAGTCTCCAATGGTATTACTTCGTTTGGAGCAATATTTCCCAGATTGACATTTGCACCTATAAGTTCGATGAAATAAAGCTGCTGTGCTTTCTGTGGTGCTTCCCAAATAATTTTTTCTTCCGGGATCTGCGTTAATATTTCCTGTACCAGCCCTTCTCTTACTTCGCCACTGCCCCGGTAGATGCCGACATTGCCGGATTCCCTTGCCTCTGCAATAACATAGGTGGAACCCGCATTCAGTTCGGACCGCATGAGTTCGATCCACTTGTACGGAGGAATGATATGTGCGGCATCTTTACTTCCTACTTCGCTAAGTATGGTACCGTATTTGGTCAGTTTTTCTATGTAACCACATTTCTCTGCATGGGGAATATCAATTGAACCGTCACTTACTTCCATATAGGTGATCCCATAATCCTGGCATACACGGATGTATTCTTCGAACTGGTTACGGATGAGGAATGCTTCAAACAAAGTGCCTCCGAAATAAATAGGGATATCATAAGACTGATAAGCTTCTATTTTTTCCCTGAGCCTGGGTGTGACAAAGGAGGTACCGAATCCAAGCTTAACAATGTCTGCATGCGGACTGGCAACACTCATAAACTGATGAACTTCAGTGATGCTAAGCCCTTTGTCCATTATCATTGTGATGCCATGTGACCGCGGCTTCAGATTTCTTTCAGGTATCTGCGAGAGATTAAAGTTCATTCACTTATTTTTTCTTATTGATTTTTGAAGCGCAAAAATAGGGAACTAAATTGATCTGTTCTTTTTATACCTCGCAATAAGGTCAACAACCTGCTGGTGCTGGAGAATAGCAGGATTAAGGTCGATCATTTTTTTCAGAAGTCTGGGTGATTTATTCATGGCGTTTTCCAACTGCAGTAATCCTTCTTTGGATTTCCCCATAGCAAAATAAATAGCGCTTAAATAGAATCCGAAAATGGGCTTATTATCAGTATTGCTAACCGCCGCTGCTACCTGGTCAAGCGCTTCATCAAAATATTGGCCGGTGTACAGGCACCGGATAAGTGCTTCCCAGCTGGAAATATTTTTGGGACGCTGTGCCACTACATTTGAAAAGTACTGAATGGCTTCCTTGTATTCTCCCAGCTGCATTTTGCATTCGCCCATGGCAAGATTGTATTCCGGCTGCATTCTGTGCATTTGCAAAGCAGTCTGGAGTTGCCGGGCTCCGGTGACCCAATGACCTTCATTAATATAAGTGCAGGCAATTTTATAATAGAGCTTACTGTCTTCCTGATTAAGGTGAGATGCTTTGCGGTAATAAAATCTTGCCTGTGCGAAATTTTTAAGCCGGTCATAACAATGGCCTATAGCTTCAAAAATAACATCTTCGGGACGGGAGAGTTCCAAAACGCGCTCCAGGGCTTCAATACCATCTTTGTACTTTCTAAGTCTGATAAAGGCATCACCCATATTCCGGTAAGCATAATCAAATTTTTCATCGATGACCACTGCATATTTATAGGCATCAATCGATTTTTCGTACAGTTTTATCCCCTGGAAAGCTGCCCCCAGATTAAACCAGGCCAGTTCGCTGTAGGGATACTCCTCAATGATTGCCTGGTGAATAGTGATACTCTCTTCATTACGTCCTGTAAAATCGGTCCAGAAGCAGATTTTATACAGTGCTTCCTCATTAGTGGGATCCTGTTCCAGTATGATCTTAAGGCAGTCAAAGATCTTATCGAACTGCTCATAGTCATCGTACACATCCGCCAGTTCAAACAACATTTCTATTTTTTCCTGACCTTCGAAAAGCACCAGTGCATTTTCAAGGAGCTCTACGGCTTTTTCCTGTTGGTCGAGAGCCAGATAAGCATCGGTTTTGAGTATATATAGATTAATGTCGTTGCTATCCAGCAATTCGGCATGGCTCAATACCTCGAGCGCCTCCTGGTAACGCCGGGTAGCGATCATCAGATCAGCCTTTTTAATATGGAGCATTGCAGAATAGGGAAATTGTTCAAGGCCCATATCTGCCGCTTCTATAGCTTGAGGCAAGTCTTCCAGATCATCAAAGTAATCGATTATCTTCTCATAGGCCTCTTCCTCGAGAAAACTATGGCCACGACCCGATTTCAGGTTGTGGAACTGTTTCACCAGCTCCCTGATTTCCTCTTTATCTTCACCTAATGGATTATCTCTCATGTAAATAATGAAGGTTTACGTAATCTAAGTCATCCCAGCCGTTTAAAAAACTTTTGAGGATCTTTTCATATTTTTTTTAGCCTCCAAGCAACTGATCCTCAAAATAAAACGTTTATTTATATATACTAATCAGGACATATTACCATGAGAGGTTAAAAATTTCTTAAAAAAAGTGATACCTTCACTCATTATATGCAGAATATCTTTACTCTAAATCTACACCACATGCTAAAAAAATCAGTCATTTGCGCCACTATGCTCAGTGTAGTCGTGTTTGTCCTGGCAAGCAGTGGAGGAGGAAAGAAAAAATCTGCTATTCCTACTCCGGCGTTTGCTCCAGTGCGTTCTATGGGTATATTTACCCTAAAGCTTAAACCGGAATATGCTGGCAGCAGAGGCTTCAGCAAGACCAGAAATGAAAATTCAATTCTCTACAGATCTGTGGTTACTTATCAGAAGGGAAATACGATTTATGTGTTGCCTTCCAGTTATCGCATCAGTTCAGGGTCAAAAACGGCATTCCGGTCCAATCTGAATCTGCTGGATCTGAAAATCCGTTTGAAGAAATAATTTATTTACCGTCTGCCTTTGTTTTTTTGCTTTCCTCATAGCTCATTTCCCGGTATCCACTTGTTGGAATATCAAACTTTGAAGCGGGTACAGGGTTCATGCTTATCCGGGATACCGTATACCTGATAGTTAGATTCTTTTGGGTAAGTTCATATTCAAGCGGAAGGCCATTAAGGTTCCGGAAATGGTAGTCGTACTCTTTATTATCCGGGATAATCTCTGTGGTATAGTATACAAAAAAAGCAGAACCGTCACTCATGATTGCTGTTGCTTTTATACATTTATATCCTGCAATCTCTTTTGTTTCTCCGGTATTTTTAAAGATCATGCCGTTGTACTTTGCATTTTTCTTCTGCCAGTCTTCGTCCTTCATTCTGATCAGTAATTTCTGGCCACTTACTTCTCTAAGTACGACTGCTGAACCTGCATTTGCATCATGAATGGTAGTAGAAGAAAATAAAGCACTGACCATTTCGGAGCGGCTCATATTTCCTTTTAAATAAATAGTGGTAGTAGCACCGTCAAACGCATCGGCCATTCTAGGCTCTGCATTACCGGTAGTAACCTTTGCATTGTAAACCAGGGTTAGTTCAGATACTTTTTTTTGCGCTGTGGCCGAAATCAGCACCAGGCAGGAAAGCAGCATCAGCGAAAATTTATTCTTCATATTGATGTGTAATATAATATAAAGACGTAAAAACTATTTGTTTCGTTGTGCAGGTTGGCACATTAGCCTTAATAGATCTGGAGGGGAGGATTTCTTTACCGGATCAGAGGACTTATTAGGCACAATAGCCGTGTAGGTTCGGATGCCTTCTCTATTACCTCTGATCATTGCCACCTGTTCTGATTTGAATAATTCTACTATTTCTTTTTATTTTTTGGATCCGGCAGTTTTTTCTGGGATTCCTGCATCTGCTCAAAGCGCTCCTGCCATTTGGGTTTCACTTTTGGTTTACGCCTGTTGTCATCTATTTTAGCCAGTATTTTATCGTGATTAATAATATAGTTCTGGATAATGAACTGCAAAACCAGCGTGATCACGTTAGATACCGTATAGTACCAGGTCAGGGCGGCTGGTAGCTTATTGAAGATAAATAATAATATAAAAGGAAAAATATAGGGCATGTATTTAAGCGCAGGATTATTCTGATCCGGCGTCATGTTCATGTTGTATAAAGAAATTAAAAAACTCGTAGCCACTGCCAGCAGGGTAAACAAGCTAAGGTGTGATCCAAGGCCCCACACTTCAAAAGGAAATTTCATAATCACATCATAGCTCGACAGATCCTGTGCCCACAAAAATTGTTCTCCGCGTAATTGAATATTGGAATTGAAAAAACTATAGAGTGCAAAAAATATTGGGATCTGCAGCAATGCAGGAATACATCCTCCCAGAGGATTAACACCAGCTTCTCTGAATAATTTCATTTGCTCTACTCCTACCTGCTGCTGGTCATTTCCGAGGCGCTCCTTCATCTTATCTATTTCCGGACGAAGGGCTTTCATTTTGGCGCCACTCAAATAGCTGGTGTATACCAGCGGGGAGGTCAGCAAACGAATAAATAAGGTAAGCAGTAATATTACAATACCCAGGCTGGTCACCGAACTGCTCAGGAAATTAAAGACCGGCATTACGATGTATTTATTGATCGGACGCACAAATGCATAGAAATCACGACCCAGGTTGACAATCTTGTCCATGTCGGGAGCCTGCTGCTTTAATATATCGTATTCATTAGGTCCGTAATACAATTGCATAGGTACACTTGTCGTTGCACCCAAAGGTAATTTCGTCTGAAGCGCGGCGGTAGTCCGTGCAATTCCTGAAGACGTATCGGCGTTGTCCTTTACCCAGCTTACATCTCCTGAAGTAAACGGATTTTTGGCAATCAGGGTAATATTAAAAAATTTCTGTGCTACACTAATCCATTGCACTGGTTTTTCAAAATGCTTTGATGTTTTGGACATGATATAATCAAAACTGTTGTCCTCATAAAAACAAATATTAGTGTGCTGCCGTTCATCAAACACATCTTTTTCGTGCTGAACCGGCTCCGATTGCCACACCAGATTAAACGCTCCCTGGGTCAACAATTTGTCAGCACCATTCATCTGTACATTCCAATCCAGTAAATAATTATTTGGTTTGATAATAAACTGGTGCACCACAACTCCTCCGGATACCGCAAGCTGAAAAGTGATCGTTTGGCTGCTGTCCGCATTTTTAGTGAGGATCCCAGGATTGAAAAACGATTCCCCGGTCTGCGCTGCCTGGCCCTGACCCGTATTAATGGAATAGGAAAGCTTATCAAACTCAGTGGCGGAAAGTGTTACGGGTTTACCATTAAAGGAGGTATATTTTTTTAATTCCACCTTGTGTGGCTGTCCTCCCTTATTGCTGAAATTAATTTTCAGCACTTCGTTCTCCACGCTCAGAAATTGTTCAGTTAAGGTAGCCGTATGACCAAGGCTGTCCGTGCCGGAAACTGCGGTAGTATCTTTTGATTTTTTTAGTGATTCCTGAACCCTTTTAATGATGGCTATAGAATCCTGGGCATGTTTTTGCTGACTTTGAAGTTCCTGACTGCTTTTGGTAGATAGAAACAAATAGAAAAATAATAATACGGCTAAGAGAACAAAACCTATGACCGTATTGCGATCCATACTACCCATTATATTGAAAATTTTAAGGAGTGCAAAGATAGGGGTTCATTACTCCTTTAGATCATCTCACCCTGGAATGCAGGATTTTTGACGGTATTCCTGAGGTCAGCGTAACTTTTTGCTGCTTTAATAAAACTCACAAATATGGGCTGGGGGTTTTCCACCGTGCTTTTTAATTCGGGGTGATATTGTACGCCAATGAAAAACGGATGAGAAGGCAACTCCACGATTTCTACCAGCTCACTTTCCGGATTTTTTCCACTGGAAACCAGACCTGCTGCCTCAAAGCGTTCGAGGTATGCATTATTGAATTCCCAGCGGTGTCTGTGGCGCTCGTTAATGATTTCTGTTCCGTAGATCTCTCTGGCGAGAGAACCCTCCTTTAACTGGCAGGGATAAGACCCAAGGCGCATGGTGCCGCCCTTTGCGGTCACTTTTTTCTGGTCTTCCATAAGATCGATTACCGGGTTGGTGGTATTCGGATTCATTTCAGTAGAATGGGCATCGCGTAAACCCAACACATTCTGTGCAAATTCAATGACCGCCATCTGCATCCCCAGGCAAATCCCGAAAAAGGGCAGCCGGTGTTCACGTGAATATTTAACCGCCAGAATCTTACCTTCCACACCTCTGTGGCCAAAACCCGGTGCTACCAGTAATCCATCCAGGTGACCTATTTTTTCTGCAACATTTTCTTCAGTAATAAATTCACTGTGCACGTTTACCACCTGCACTTTACATTCGTTCATCGCACCTGCATGTACAAAGGATTCGAGAATGGATTTGTACGCATCCTGGAGTTCAATATATTTTCCGATAAGTCCAATCGTAACCTTACTCTTTGGATATTTTAATTTATCCAGAAACTCCTTCCATTTTACAAGCTCGGGCTCCGCGTAGTTGGTGATATTTAATTTTTTCAGACATATTACGTCCAGCTTTTCATGCATCATCGCCAGCGGCACTTCATAAATGGAAGGAGCATCTGCGGCTTCTATCACCGAATCCGGCTTGACGTTACAGAAAAGTGCAATTTTTCTTCTGATATCAATAGATAAAGATTCTTCTGTACGGCAAACAATAATATCGGGGTGTACACCTTCCTGGCTCAGCATTTTGACGCTGTGCTGCGTAGGTTTTGTTTTTAATTCTTTTGCTGCTTTCAGATAAGGAATTAAGGTAAGGTGTACTACAACAGTATCTTCTTCCGGAAGCTCCCACTGCAACTGACGCAACGCTTCGATAAAAGGAAGACTTTCAATGTCGCCCACGGTACCTCCCAGCTCTGTGATAATGATATCGTAGTCTCTATGCTGGCCCAGCAACAACATCCTCCTTTTAATTTCATCAGTAATATGCGGAACCACCTGAACTGTTTTTCCCAGATAAGCACCATCGCGTTCTTTGTTGATAACGGTCTGGTATATACGCCCCGTGGTCACGTTGTTTGCCTGAGTAGTAAATATATTGAGGTAACGTTCGTAATGTCCGAGATCAAGATCGGTTTCAGCGCCGTCTTCCGTAACAAAACATTCCCCGTGTTCATATGGATTAAGTGTTCCCGGATCAACGTTAATATACGGATCAAATTTCTGGATAGTCACTTTTAATCCCCTGGCCTGCAAAAGTTTTGCAAGAGAAGCAGCAATAATTCCTTTACCCAGGGAAGAGGTAACTCCGCCCGTTACAAATATGTATTTGGCCATGTGTGAATTGATTTTGTAGCGACCTATAGAAAATAACCCTTAACGAAGGGATGGAAGTGATCCTGAAGGTCGTACAAAACTACACCGATTTTCTTTAAGGATAAAACCGGGTTTTAAGGTGTGGAAAACTTAGGGTTTCAGGATCTTGTCATAACTGGCTACAATACCTTTGATCAGGGAAGAACTGAAACCGCGGTGTTCCATTTCATTAAGACCGGCTATCGTACATCCTTTTGGAGTTGTTACCTTATCAATCTCCTGCTCAGGATGAGTGTTCTTTTCCAACAATAACTGGGCAGCACCCTTTACCGTCTGAGCTGCTATGAGGCTGGCGGTAAGCGCATCAAACCCGATTTCGATGCCCCCCTGAATATTTGCGCGGATATACCGCATCGCAAATGCAGTGCCGCAAGCGCCGAGAACGGTGGCAGCATCCATTAATTTTTCTTCAATGGTTACCACTTTACCCAGCATGGAAAAAAGATCATTGATTTGTTTTATCTGAGAAACGGATGCATTTTGCTGGCTAAGACAGGTCATGCTTTGCCGGATAGCTATAGCGGTATTTGGCATTGCCCTGAAAACAGGAATTTTCTTTTGCAACACTCCCTCTATATCACTGATCATCACACCTGTAACTACAGATACCAGCAAATGATCTTCCGTAAGGTTTTGCTTTATCCCTGCAACCACTTCTTTAATTTGAAATGGTTTCACTGCAAGGATGATTATTCCTGCATTTTTAACCGCTTTCAGGTTGTCACTGGATAGGTGAACACCCTTTTCCTGCAACCCTTTCAGCGTTGATAAATTACGTTTGGTCATTAAAATATCCGCTGGTTTGGAAAATCCGCTGGAAATTAATCCCTCAGCTATAGCTGTGCCCAGGTTTCCTCCGCCGATGATGGCGATTTTATTTTTCATACTTCTTATTTCTAATCTTTTTTAGCAGTCAGGTAATGCTGAACATAATCCATTACCCCTTCTTCCAGAGAATAAAAGGACTCGTGATAACCGGCACTGCGCAGTTTGTCCATATTCGCTTCCGTAAAATACTGGTACTTTTCGCGAATATCTTCCGGCATATCAATAAACCGGATGCTCGGCTTAAGGCCCATTGCTGAAAAAGTTGCCTTAACAAGATCGGTAAACGTTCTCGATTTTCCGGTGCCAAGATTGTAAATCGCGGACTCAGGACGCGCCTGCATCAGCCAATGACAAACTTTTAAAAGATCATTTACATAAATAAAATCCCGCAACTGTTCCCCATCCTTGTAATCCGGATGGTGAGAACGAAATAATTTCACTTCCCCGGTTTGTTTTATCTGATTGAAAGCATGCCAGATCACACTCGCCATACGTCCTTTATGATATTCATTCGGACCATAGACATTAAAAAACTTCAATCCAGCCCAGAATGGAGGAGTGCGAAGCTGTTGCAACATCCATTTGTCGAACTCATTTTTAGAAACGCCGTAGGGGTTAAGCGGTTTTAACCGGTCCACTATCTGATGGCTGTCTACGTACCCGAATTCCCCTGCACCATACGTGGCAGCGGAGGAAGCATACACCAGCGGAATCTCCTGGTCCGTGCAATATTCCCAGATCTGCTTTGAATATTCATAATTGAGCCTGCGGTGTATTTCATAATCAAATTCCGTAGTATCCGTTCGCGCGCCAAGATGAAATACAAAACGGATATCCACCTGGGCATTGGAATTCGCCCATACCACAAAATCATCCCGGTGTATCTTATGCAAAAAAACTTTATTCTCTAAATTAATTGCTTTATCTGCCCTGCTGAAGTCATCTACAATAATTAAATTATTATACCCTTTTTCATTCAGATATCCAATCAAACAGCTGCCTATAAAACCTGCTGCCCCTGTAATTACTATAGCGTCGTTAATTGTTTGCATTTACTCCAAGTAGATTTTCAATTGCATGGTCGTAAGTATGTTTCCAGGAAGAAATACTTCCCCATTCCTGTCCGTCTACCTCTACTGAACCGTTTGTTACCACACCCAGTTCTTCAAAAGGATGACTGCCAAGGAATTTTTTAAACGCATTTACCTGATCTTCTTTTACACTCACCACTACCCTGCTTTGCGATTCCCCAAACCAATATCCATCTTTACGGATCCGGTAATCCGAGGCCACTACATCAAATCCGGTGTCTTTGCTAAAAGCGGATTCGACAAGTGCAATGAATAATCCTCCTTCACTGACATCATGCGCTGAAACGATCAGTTTCTTTTTGATCAGCCCTGCTAATTGCTGCTGCATAGTATATTCTACATCAATATCAAATTCCGGAGCCGGACTGTGCATCACTCCCCTTATTTTTTGTAAATATTCTGACGAATTAATATCTCCGCTGCTTTTTCCCAAAAGAAAAATAACATCACCCTGCTCCTGGAAATTCAGGGTCATTTTATCATCAACGTCCTCCAGGAGTCCAACCATCCCAATAGTTGGAGTAGGATATACCGCACCATCCGGATTTTGATTATAAAAACTGACATTGCCGCCGGTAACGGGTGTACCAAACCTGCGGCAGGCCTCACTCATCCCTTTAATCACTTCCACAAACTGAAAATAAACTTCCGGATCGTATGGATTGCCGAAGTTCAGGCAATTGGTAACTCCCAATGGTTCTCCTCCACTGCAGACGATATTTCTTGCTGCCTCGCTCACTGCTATCATGGCCCCTTTAAATGGGTCCGCATACACATAACGGCTATTGCAGTCTGTGGTTAATGCCAGCCCTTTTCTGGTCGGCTTTGCGACCACAACTGCCGCATCGCTTGCGTTGTTCGTTGAGGTATTACCGGTACCCACCATACTGTCGTACTGGGTATATATCCAGCGTTTGGAAGCAATGTTTGGAATGGCGATGAGTTGCTCCGCCACTGCTTTAAGGTTGTCCGGAACCTCTATTGAGTCCGAATCAAAAGACCTGTTTTTCTGCAGGTAGGCCGGTTCGCGGTATTCGCGTTCATATACCGGGGCACCACCTCCCAGCACCAGTTCATAGGCGGGGATCTCTGCTTCCAGTTCTCCGTTCCTGTAAAACTTAAGCAATCCGTCTCCGGTCACCTCTCCGATCTCGGAGCAGGGAAGGTCCCATTTCTCAAATATTTTTTTTACAATTTCTTCTTTACCTTTTTCCACTACCATGAGCATACGTTCCTGACTTTCGCTCAGCAGCAATTCCCAGGTTTTCATATTATTCTGGCGGGTAGGCACTTTATCGAGGTCTATTCTCATACCCACTTCTCCTTTGGCGCTCATTTCTGCTGTAGAACAGATAATACCAGCTGCGCCCATATCCTGCATGCCTATAACCGCTTTGGTCTGCAATACTTCGAGGCAGGCTTCCAGTAGCTTTTTTTCCTGAAAAGGATCGCCAACCTGCACTGCAGGCAATTCTTCTGCACTTTCCCGGGTGATATCTGCAGAAGCAAACGAAGCTCCGCCTATTCCATCTTTCCCTGTAGCACTGCCAACAAAGAATACCGGATTTCCGATTCCTTTTGCTGTGGCCGAAATCGCCTCTCCTTCTTTAAGAATTCCTACGCTCATGGCATTCACCAGTGGGTTGGTATGATAACAATCTTCAAAATAAACTTCTCCGCCAACGGTAGGAACCCCAAAACAATTTCCGTAGTGACCAATGCCATGCACCACTCCTGCAAGGAGATGGCGGGTTTTGGCTTCCTTAAGACTTCCAAACCGTAAAGAATTAAGAGAAGCGACAGGCCTTGCTCCCATCGTAAAAATATCGCGATGAATACCACCAACACCTGTTGCTGCCCCCTGATAAGGCTCAATAGCAGAGGGATGGTTGTGTGATTCTATTTTAAACACCACCCCATATCCGTCGCCGATATCCATTAGTCCGGCATTTTCATCACCGGCTTTGATCAGCATGCGCCGGCCATCTCTGGGAAGCGTTTTGAGCCACTTAATGGAGTTTTTATAACTGCAGTGCTCGCTCCACATTCCACTGAATGCACAAAGCTCATTGAAGTTGGGTGTTCTGTTAAGTTTTTGTTTGATAAGCTCGAATTCCTCTGCCGTGATCCTAAGCCGGGCCGCCGTTTGAATTGTTACTTCCATATAAATTGTAATGGGAGGTATTTAATGAAGTGCAAATATACCAATCTGCGGTCAGAGGAATTTTACATTTATGCTATAACCCATTACATTCGTACTATGGATCACCCTAAAAAAATTGTTTTTACCTGCAATACATCCTGGGGGATCTATAAGTTTCGCATCACCCTGATCAGAAAACTGATCAAAAAAGGATATACCGTATATGTACTGGCACCCGAAGACCGTTACACCCTGTTTCTGACAGAGGAACCGGGATTGATCTTTATTCCGCTCAGGCATTTGAAAGCGGTTAGCTTTTCGCTGTTCAGCGAC
>JAYUXA010000170.1:0-7106 GCA_043753245.1 Chitinophagaceae bacterium | reverse complement strand
TTTAACGGTAATAATTTCATTGAATAAGTTTAAGATGTATAAATAAGTCTGTCAAAAGTATCCTAAATAATTCGGTTTAGCAAGCCTGCCGGAAGCATAGCGGAACGAATGGTTGAACAGGTATGGCCGCCGGCGTCCCCATAAGCGTGAAAATTAATACTTACACAGATGATTCATTTCCTTCCAGTAATAGATTTTTACTTTTTCTGTTTGATGGAGTGCCGCGTGCTGCATTGCCTGTGCCACTTCTTTACCTTCTATTCCCCGATACCTGCTTAACGTTCCTCTGAAAATCAGACTTATAATAGGCCATATCTTTAAAAAGAACTTCTCCAGGGGTCTGTTTTCTTTTCGGTTTCCAAGGAGCAGGGAGGGGCGGAAAATATGAGTATGATCAAAATTCAGTGCAATAATATCCTGCTCCGTTTTTCCTTTAGTACGTGTATAAAAAACGCCAGATGCAGCATTTGCGCCAATGGAAGAAACCAGAAATACGGATTTAGCGCCATTGTCTTTTGCTATTTTTGCTGCGAGAACGGGATAATCATGATCTATCCGATAGTATTCTTTTTGATCCGGGGTTTTCTTTTTAGTGGTCCCTAAAGCGATAAAAACCTCCTCTGCTTTTATTTGATCTTTTAAAGAGGTCAATGTATTTATGTCCCCTGTCAGTATAGTTAATTTAGGATGATGAATAATACTATTTTTCCGCACCACAATGGTTACTTTATCATACTGGTCGTTGTTCAGCAATGCTTCTACTAAATAAGATCCTATAAAACCACTTGCCCCAAAAACAATCGCTTTTTTCATCTGTACTGTTTTAATGATCTCTGTAATTTCCATAAATAGGAGCACAAGCGCGATTCTTTTTTACAATTCCTTCCAACGTTAAAAGATCTAACAGCAGTTCTTGCTTATACCATTCCTCCCATTGCAGGGTCAGTCTGGCTGAGGGTTCCCGTTTCCACATGGCCGGCGTAACGCCTGCTGAAATCAGCATTTCCGGATATCGTTATTGTAAAATCGTACCAGTTTGCACTCTTGCTAAGGTCCAGTATAACCTGGCGGGATAAGGAGCCCGGAACAATGCGGTGCCCTGGCGTTTTATAGGTATTGTCTTTTATATATACAGTAGCGGAATCCGCTGGATTGGAATGCGTGAACATTAAATGGACATTTCCGGTCAGTTTTTTAGTATTGTTTTTCTCCCGCTCATAATCAAACAAAATATCAAGAACCGGATCCTTCCTGGTTCCGGTAAATGCACGGAAAAATCCATTAGGACCGTACACCGTCAGGTCATATTTATTGTTTTCAAAGTTGTCTATTGGCCAGTTATCCTGCAGGCGGTCGCCTGCAGCTACCGCATAGTTCCAGCTTCTGCAGCATTCAAAAACATGCGATCCATTGTCGTATTTATCAGGAGCATATATAATAAATGGTGAACCTGCAGAACGGGAACCAAATAATTCAGAACCCGCTTCTAACTGTATTTCAAAAGTATCTTTTGCTGCATTTAATTGTCCATTGGCATTCAGTTGATAAGGCAACGGACAGGAAGGACGCACACCCTTCTCCTGCCGGGGCATCAGACCAGAAGAGAACGGAGAATTGTTTACCTGCTTAATTTCATCTTTTGTTAATACCTGGTATCCGGCAGGATCTCTTTTGAATTTGGATTTATGAACCGATTCCATAAATGCCTCTTTTTCCGGAATGGTTTTAAGTGTACTTTTTTTATTGTCGTATTCATGAAAAACGGCGCTAAGATCACCGCATACTGTCCGTCTCCATTGTGTAATATTTGATTCTTCTATTTTTTTACCGAGCTTATGGCTGAATATCTTTTCAAGCAATTGCAAAATCGAGGTATGATCAAAGACCTGCGAACATACAGCACCACCACGGCTCCATGGAGAAGCAATGACCAGCGGCACCCGGTAACCAAGTCCTATGGAACTTGCACGGGCATCCTTTTGTGGTTTGCGTTTCATATCCTGAGCCAGGGTTACGTGTTCTACTGAAGTGTCAATTCCTTTTGACACCAATCCCGAATGTGCTTTTGCCGGATCGGGTGCAACATAAGGAGGCACATGATCAAAGTACCCATCATTTTCATCATAGCAGAGAATGAAAATTGTTTTTTTCCAGGTCGATGGATTTTTGGTAAGAATATCCATCACTTCTGAAACATACCAGGCTCCGTACCAGGGAGCTCCGGGATGATCCGAGAAATTCTCCGGAGAAACCAGCCAGGAAACGGCCGGAAGACTTCCTGTTTCCACATCATTTCTGAACTGATGCAATACATCACCCTTCGGCAGTTGCATTGCACGTTTTTCATTTCCATCCGTGTATTGAAACGAATCTAACTGGCGATAAAAAGGGTCATTACTATTCGTGGTGAACGCTTTGCGGTGTATATTCTTTTCGTGTTCAGAAAGTTTTTCAAAATTCTCCTCGGACCATTTTTCTTTTTCTTCGGTCACTTGTTTTAACAACGCCTGAAGTTGCTGCACTTCCTTTTCTTTTTTTCCCAAATCTTCCGGTTTCAGGGATGCATCTGCCATCTGTGTTATTATTGCAGCGATCTTTACAGGAAGCGCTTCTGCGTTTCGTATAAGATAAGCACGGTATCCTTTTGAAAAGCGAACATGGTATTGGGAAAACCATTCGATGGGATTATCCGTGAAGTTCGATAACCATGCATCTTCTTCTCCTTCAAATCCGGATTGCAGGCTGATTTCATTCTGGTATATTTTCCAGGAAATATTATTTTCTTCCAGTCGTTCCGGAAATGTTTTCCAGTTGACCTCCGCAGTGTAATCAGCATCTTCATTTCGGACGTTTGCAGGTGCTTCAGCATTTTTTTCACCCCTTACAGTTCCTGTCCATAAAAATAAACGATTGGGAGTGGTACCCGTTAATGAAGAGCAAAAATTCTGATCGCACACTGTAAAGGCATCTGCGAGAGAATAATAAAAAGGGATGTCTTCGCGGTTATAAAAACCCATTGTTAACGGTGCCGCGGCAAACGCTTTATGTCCGGAAGGTTTTGCAATCAGCCATTGATCATAACGGCCGTTATTTCTTGCATCTACCTGGTTCGTCCAGGAATGTGGCAGGGAGCCGGTCCAGGTAGAATTGGTATTTTTTATATCCAGTCTGAAGGGGAGATATCCTTCTCCCGCAGCATTCTTTTGAACCCACACGAGGTCCTTATCGGGAAGTGTTATTACCCGGGGGTCATTAAATCCACGCACCCCGCTTAGTGATCCGTAACAATGATCAAAGGAGCGGTTCTCCTGCATCAGGATCACCACATGTTCTGCATCCAGAAAAGTACTTCCTGCAATGGGATCAATGGCAAATGCTTTTTGAATCGAGGGTGGTAAACTGTTTAGCAAGCCTGCACCGCCTGCAAGCATAGATGCTTTTTTAATAAATGCTCTTCTTGAATCCATAAACGCTGCTTAATATTATTTCTGTTCGGCAAGATAGCTGACAGTCATTTTTCTGAATACTTCCACATCAGCCGGATCAACAGCTAATGCTGATTCTTTTGCCAGATCATCGTACCTCCTGATCGTGATATATTGTTCGATAAGAGGATCTTTTTCAAACTGGGTGGCTTCTTCCGGAGTCATTGAACCTCCCTGGAATTCAAGGGTTATTTTGCTGGCATCCGACAGACCGGCATAATATTCTTTATTCTTAAAGGTAAGGTATCTTTTTGCGGGTACATGACTGGCTACAAGCTGCGCCAGCCGTTGAGAAAAACCATTTTCAATCAGGTAATCATAGCCTAACTTATCGTGATCCTGCTTTCCATAAATACCCATACTTTTTCCATTATCCAGAAAATGTCCTATATCATGAAAAAATGCGGCGAGTACTATTTCATCATCATATCCGTCTTGCTTTGCAAGGTTGCCCGCCTGTACCATATGCATTAACTGCGTAACCCCTTCTCCATATTCTTCATCTCCGTACTTTTCGTAAAGGCTGAATATTTCAGTTACTTTTTTTTCTATGGTTTTTAACAATTCATTCATTTGATTAGAGTATTAGGTAATATTCCTGTTCCGGTTGCTTATGTAATTCTCCGCCAGCCCAAAGGATAATGTCATTCCAGCTCCTCCCAGGCCGTTTAGTATCGTTACGCCACTTTCAGGTTCCGCAATAAATTCAGTTTGGCCATTGGTCATTTTCGAATAGATACCATTCCAGGAAGCTGATAGTTCATGATCATTAAATAATGAAAAACGCTGTAAGTAGTCAAGTACGAGCCTGTTAATAACTGTTTTATTAAATGGATCAGGGGCTAATCCATACTCATGTGAATCACCGACCACCAGTTCTCCTTTTCCATTCTGAGCCACCATTACATGTATGCCCCATTTAATGAATTCATGCATTTCGAGTTCGTATCTTTTTTGCAGATCAAAAAGCGAAGATGCAACTTTGAACCCTGCATAATGTATTAAGGAAAGGCCTCCGCACAACGAAGGTCCCAGAGGTATGCTGCCGGCCTTTGGTGCCAGACGCATCATTTGCAGTTTGCATTTGGTAATATTCGCTTCAAGGAAAACTTCCGGATACAATGTTTCGAAATCAGGACCGCTGCATACAAATACTTCGTCTGCCTCCCATATTTTTTTTCCTGAATATACTTTTGGATGGTCTATTTTGCTTATGGCGGTATTGTAAAAGAATTCTACATTAAATTTTTCAGATAAATAATCTGCTACCTGTCTGATGGTATTTCTGGCATCAACGATCATTTCCGCTTCACTCCACAATGCCCCTTTTAACTCAACTGGTCTTACTGCGTGCGAACGTTGCACGGCCTGTTTTGCAGAAATCATTTGACAGTTGCGGTATGCTTTTCCTTCTTCGGCATACTCCTGCAGTACGTTTAATTCATCCTGGTGATAAGCCAGATGTAACGAACCTGTTTCACTGTGCCAGATTCCTGCTTCATCACATATATTTTTCCAGATACTCCTTGAAAGCATTGCCCGCTCAAACAGTGTTCCTCCCGGCTGACCGACAGGCCAGATCATTCCGAAATTTCGAACCGATGCTCCTGTTTGCGTTTCATTTCGTTCAAAAACCTTTACATTATAACCCCGTATTGCAAGGGCCCGGGCTGTTGCCAGTCCAACAATACCTGCCCCAATAACTATTGCTGATGGCTGATTCATGCAGGTAATAATTGAATACTATTATTTTCTTTTTTTTCCTGCAGTTTTTTCTGCCTGAAATAGAGAAGTGAGCATACCGCTGCCAGGCCTCCTACTACGGAGACCAGCATAAGGCCCTGTTTAAAAAAATGATTCCAGTTCAGGTCTTTACTGCTTCCGAACTCTTTGAACAGAAGCACGGTTATGCTCCCAAGATAGCCTGCTGCATCGGCTATATACATTACAAAGCCAACATTGCCTTTGCATTTAAAGGCAGCGATCATACGCTCGAAAAAAATGGCATTGTAAGGAATATAGGCCAGGTATAAACCAAGACCTGCAAGTGTCATCCAGGTAGTGCCGCTGATATAATGCTGGTTAAATACAAAAGTGGACAGACCTGCCAGCAGACATCCGGCGATGATGAGCAAATGAATAACCGTAAATGCTTTAGAATTGTTTTTTATGAGAATAAGCAGGCTGATGATCAAAAGCACTACAAGAGCGATAAAGGAGTCAATGATGGTGTAGATATTAGCAGAGGCCACTCCCAGTTCCTTCCATATCTCCACCTCAAAATTGTCTCTGATATCCCTGGTAACAGTGAGCAGTACATAAATGATAAGAGTGAGCACAATACCCGGTAAAAAAGTACGGGCAAAATTATTTCTGTCATGGGCACTCATGGGTTTGCGTTCGGATCGGGTTAGTTTATCTTCTTCAGTAGGACCTGGTAAATACTCCAGCAGCAGCACAAAAAATAATATCGGCACTACAAACAGGAGTCCGGTCAGGAAAGGCATCCAATATTCGCTGACGTGGTACGCTTCCATCATAGTGCGGCCTGTTGTTTTAATAAAGCCCGATGCAAATATTAAACTAACGGACATTACAGCTGCCATGAATTCTGTAGTACGCCGGCCTTCCAGATAACCAAAGATCAAACCCCAGATCATTCCCAAAGGAAACCCGTTAATAAATAAAAAGAGGATATTCCACGGCGGCGGAATTATGGCAAAGAATAATAATGCCAGCCAGGATATTCCAATAAGCAGCAATACCGTACGGCCCCTTTTATCTCCCTTTAAGGAAGCAATAAAACGTATACCATAAAACTTACTGCAGGTATATCCTGCCACCTGGAAAATGACCAGCCAGACTTTATAATCAATATTAAAAAATTCCAGTCCTTCAAAAGTAGCAGAGGTAAATGCCTTACGGAATGCGTACATACTGGTATATGCTCCGAATGCCGACAGAGCCATTACTACCGAGATGAGCCAGTAGGGCCAGCGTTTAATTTTCGTTTGTATGAGTTCCCGGATATTCATTCCTTTACAATAGCAATAAGTTCAGCAACATCATCTATAATATGTGTCGGATGATAGGTTTCCAGTTCCCCGCGCGAAAATATTCCTGTGGTTACTCCAATGACATATTTGCATCCTGCATTTTGTCCTTCCCTTATATCTACTTCGGTATCTCCCACTTTTGCTACCTGAAGCGGATCGGTAATACCAAGGGAATGCATCATGGAATGAATCATAAAGGGCTCAGGGCGGCCGAGCGGCACTTCATCTGAAGCTACCAGAATATCGATCAGGTTATTTTTTTCCCAACCAAGCCGGCTGATAATGGTCTGAGCAATATCTCTTGAAAAACCTGTATTGATCCCGATTTTTATCCCTTCTTGTCGGAGGGCTGTAAATGTTTCCTCGACATGAGGAAGAACTTCGAGATTTTCCTGCTGATAGAACAAGATCATTTGAGAAACAAACTCCTGGTGAATGGCATATACCAAATTATCCTGAACGGGTTTGTGAGCGGTCATGGTTTCAAGTACATACCTTATTGCGTAGCTTTTTTCATATCCCATCAGTGGATCAATATGCTCAGCCGGAATAGCATATCCGAATT
>JAYUXA010000169.1:0-3321 GCA_043753245.1 Chitinophagaceae bacterium | reverse complement strand
ATGCAGAAGAAGCAGAATGGTGTGCAAGACTTCACAAAGCCGGAAAACTTGTTCTTTACGGTCAGTATACTGTTATCCACCTGCAGGGGCAATCGTCTAATGCGGCCTTTAATACAGCAGATAAAGGATATTATAATCTGTATGATAAAAAAGGTTTTCAGATCATGCTGTCTAATTTTGTCAGGATCAGAAAACAATCCGGTGTGGGGTGGTTTATCTTTCAGTTAGTAGTGTACAGCAGCACGATACCGGTATATTTTATTCTGAATGTAGTCCGGATTATTTTAGGTATAAAAAATACAGATGCCCGCTCTGTATCCGGATTTTCTAAAAATGTTCTCCGGCTATGGATGTACTGCAGAAGAATAATCAGGAACCGACCTTACTTTTACAAAGTACTTTAATAAAGTAAACAACGAAACCTGGTCACCCGGATGGATACACCCGTTAATCCAGATTTTTTACCGCCTTATCAATAATATTTCCCCAATAGTAATACTGGTAAAACTCCCGCGGGGTAAAGTCATTTGATTCACTGGAAAGCACTATCAGGTCAGCGAACGTGTTCCATTCTCCTTCCGGAACAACATACAACTTATTGCCGCATACCTGTTTCTGAATGCCCATTGCACCCAATTCCGTGGACACCACGGTACAATTCATAGCCAGGGCTTCGATAGCTTTTGTTTTCACACCGCCTCCACTCAGGATAGGGTTTATAAATACATCTGCAGCGCTGAAATAAACAGATATATCTTCTACAAAACCCGCATACACTATATTTTTATCAATATACCCGCTCAGGTTATCAAACGAATCCGGTAACCCTTTTCCACAAACCAGTATTTTATATTTAAAGTTTTTCTGAGCCAGCAAAACCGGATTTATTTTATCCAGTATCACCCGCAAGGCATCATAATTAGTAGAATGATACAATGCGCCATTAAATAATAAAATCTTTTCAGTTACGGGAAATGCATGTTTTAAACATATCTGCGCCCTGCTGCTAAGGCTATCCTCCGGCAGTCCTGCCTGCACTATTCCGTAGGTAACCTCTATTGATTTGCTTGGATCGGCCTTAAGCCATTTAATAGCAAACTGTCTGTCCTCCTCAGATATAAAAAAGACCTTATCCGCATTGCGGTATACCCAACCTTCATACCATTTTAATCCCTTCCACCACCACCGACCGATAGATCTCGATCGCATGTACTCAATATTGTGAGAATGGACTATCCATTTGATGTTCAGGGAACACCTTAACATCCAGGCAAGCCATCCGAAATAGGGATGTTCAATGATCAGATGGGTGGTTTTTTTTGCCTTTAGCAGGCTGCGCAGTTGAAAAAATAAAAAGATATTAATATACCTGAGTCTGCTGTCTGATATCGTATTGATCAGCTGATACCCATTTGCAAATGCCGGACCATTGCTTCGGATCGTAACAGACACTAACCTGATTTTTTTAGCCAGGTATTCATTGAATAAGGCTATGCCCTTTTCCCCTCCGAGTTGGGCGGGAAATATTTTGTAAGGGATAATACTGACCAGCTGAATCGCTTTCTCCTGCATGTTAACCCTTTTTTTGTGCCATTACAAATATAGAGGTAGACAAAAAAGGGTAGACCGTCCGGTTGTTTTTAAAAATGTTTTTCACCAGAAACCTTTTTAACGGCCCCTCTTTTAAAACATCCATAGGTGCCGTGATATAACAGTGATCTATAATCGTAAAACCATTTTTTTCAAGCAGTTTCACGATCCTGCCGACCGTATATATTCTGGCATTAGCAAAACGTTCGTGCAGGGATCGCGGTAGCCATGAAAAAAAGGGCACTCTGTTCCATGGCAATACCGGAAGGCGTGCGCCATGTGTTTCAAATATCCACCATTTGTTAGGAACCGTAATTGCGGCCATCCCTCCATTTTTCAGCAAATGAAAATAGCCTGCAACACTGTCTTCGTTTTTTAAATGCTCTATCACTTCAAAACTAATCAACCGGTCAAACAGCTCATCCGGTGACTCGCTTTCAAGGTCCATCATTTTAAAAGAACAATTTACTGCGGCGTGCTTGTTTTTTTGTTTTTCAAAATCAGCGGTATAATCATAGATGTCTATCCCTAAACTTTTATCAAACCGGTTTGCCAGTTTTGTAATGGTCGATCCGGATCCGCATCCTGCTTCCACACAGGTCCAGTTTTTTCCGAAGAATTCCGGATAAGTTTCGAGGATCTCCATTCGCCTGCCAACGATCTTGTCGTCCTCACCAGCGGGCTTGCCCAGATAATGGTCCGCAGTAAATAATGTTTTATCAACTCTGCTGGTATTGGTCATATCTTATTTTCTATCCGCAATAGCAATGACGTACATAAAAGGTGCAAGGACCAACGCTTTTTTTCCACCTGCCGCTATTATCCGGTTCATTAGCTTTCCGGCCAGATTCAGGTAACTTTTAGCGTAATGGGTATCCCAGAATCCCGGTGAAAACTGTATGTGGTAATTTTCTTCGTTGATGAGTTGGCTGTACTCTTTTTTGCTCAGCAAATGCTCTGCCCATACCCCATTAGACGGGTCGCAGGTATTGCTTCCGTAAATGGAAGGATTTGGTTTTTTACCCTTTCTGCGGTATTCTTCGACAGCTTCTTTAAGGTCGGTGCCTGCCAGTCCGCGGGTGGCTACCGCCAATGCATGAACCTTTGTTCCCGACAATCCCGGTGCCTGCCTTTGAATCACCACTGACCGCATTCCTCTGTATACGCGTTCCCATTTTCTGTGCCATATAATATGCTTCACTACCGCAGCAGGATTTTGTTTATTGGCGGTGGTGGATGAATACACGATGGCCTGTGGCTGTCTTTTATGTATTGCCGCATAAAATTGGTCCAGCTTGTAAATATGCTCGATTACATTCCGGGAGGTAATAATAGCACACTTGAATTGCAGTAGTGCCAGCCTGTTAAGGCAATCGTCAATATCTCCTACAATATAGTGGTCAATTTGTATATTAAGAGCCTCCGCAATCAACTGGGCACTCATCCTCCAGTCGTCCAGATGATCACTGTACACCACTTTGTTACAACCGATCATTTTTGCCAGCAGATAAAGTGTTCCTACTCCCGCCCCATAATCCATTATTATAATTTCGGAGGGTTGTTTGCCGGTCAGACGGATGGCATTATACAACAGATGGGCGCTGGTTTCTATAGAAAAAAACAGGCGCTTAGCATGACTGGCTTTAAAATAATGCAGACAGTAATCAGGCATACCCAGGCTGCCGGCATCCATCTTTTGCATGTTGCTGAAAAGCGTGGCAGAATGCGTAT
>JAYUXA010000168.1:0-7114 GCA_043753245.1 Chitinophagaceae bacterium | reverse complement strand
CCGTCATCAACGCATAAGACCGTGCATACTATTCACCCAACACATAAAATTGTTATCGCGGTAAGCGGCGCCAGTGGCGCTATATATGCCAGGCTGATGATTGAGAAATTAATAGCTATGCGATCGCAATGGAAAGAATTATCCATAGTGATGAGCGAGAATGCAAAATTAGTGTGGCGCACAGAGCTGGGCAATGAAAATTATAATAATTACCCGGTCAGCTATTTTGATAAACAGGATTTTTTTGCGCCTTTTGCCTCGGGATCCGGGCAGTATGGTACTATGATCATCGTGCCCTGTTCCATGGGAACGCTGGGTAGAATTGCTACCGGTGTTTCTTCTGATCTGATATCCAGGTCAGCAGATGTAATCCTGAAAGAAAGAAGAAAATTAATCTGTGTACTAAGGGATACTCCCTATAATCTGGTGCATATTCGTAATATGGAAACCATATCTCTTGCCGGCGGTATAATATGCCCTGCAACCCCTTCATTTTACAGCCTCCCTAAAACAATAGAGGAAGCAGCAATGACAGTTGTGGACAGGGTTCTTGATCTTGCAGGCCTGGATGTAACAGCCTACCGATGGGGATCAAAATAAAGGTCCGTTTACCGGAGATCCACTTCTTCCACTCCAGGATATTTGTCCTTATTAAAGACAAATACATCATCAGCAATCGGGGCATTGCCATTAAAAGTGTTGATGGTGTAAGAATATTTATTGCCATTTTTTTCAAGAACTCTGGTAGAATAAACCGTCTGCGCTTTTTTATCTATCACCAGGTATAATTTATGGAAGGCTTTCGTTTTATCGACCGGTGTCATTTCAATCTCCTGAAGAATTTTGGCGCCTGATTTTTTATCTCCGTTTAATTTATATATAAAGTCTTTATCGTAAAAGGAAGTAAATAATTTCTGGGGAGTAAATCCTGACCCTGAAGTATCGATCTGTGTAATGGTCACTTCATTAGCCCCTTTATCGTAGGTCCATACATTCTTCCCATCGCTGAAAATTTCCTGGCCGGTAATAACAACATGGTACTTCTTTTCTTTCATATCCACAGAACCTTTTTTTTCTCCCTGCAGCTTTCCTTTAGCATCTTCGATCTGAAGAGTAAACGTGGCCCGTACTGCTTTAAATGATTTAAACCTGGTGCTGATCTGGTCCAGTACTTGTTTGGCAGCAGGATCATTTCCCTGAGAAAAAAGAGTGCAAAAAGAAAGCATTAAAACCGCTGACAAATACATTTTTTTCATCCTTGTCTGTTTATAAAGCCGCAAATATATTGGTATGCGTTAATACTAAGACGTTATTTGCTGAAGAAGGTTTGCAGCACCTGATTTTTTTTTAGCTAAAAAAGTGTTAACCAAGCGCCACCAGGTGCTGATCGAGCTCGGATTCGGTCTTTATCAGCACATCTCTGGCTTTACTGCCCTGGTTGGGACCTACTACACCTGCAGCTTCCAATTGATCCATCAAACGGCCAGCCCTGTTGTATCCCAGCTTCATCCTGCGTTGAAGCAGTGAAGTAGATCCAACCTGATTCTGGACAATAAGCCTGGCTGCATCTTCAAAGAGCGGATCCCGGTCCAACAGACTTAGCTCTCTGCCCTCCAGATCCTTTTCATCAATATATTCCGGCAGGAGAAAGGCTTGAGGGTACCCTCTCTGTTTTCCTATGAATTCGCAAATGCTGTCCACTTCAGGTGTATCCACAAAAGCACATTGAAGCCTGGTGAGCTCTCCGTTATAAGAAACCAGCATGTCCCCTTTTCCGATCAGTTGTTCCGCTCCACCGGTGTCTAAAATAGTACGGGAATCAATTTTCGAAGACACCTTAAAGGCTATACGTGCAGGAAAATTAGCCTTGATCGTTCCGGTGATAATATTTACCGAGGGGCGTTGAGTGGCAATAATCAAATGAATTCCTACAGCCCTGGCAAGCTGTGCAAGGCGGGCGATTGGCATTTCCACTTCCTTACCGGCGGTCATGATCAGATCGGCAAACTCATCAATTACCAGTACGATAAACGGAAGAAACTGGTGGCCTTTTAACGGATTAAGCCGCCTTCTTATAAATTTTTCATTGTATTCTTTAATGTTTCTTGCTCCGGCTTCTTTCAATAAGTCGTACCGGTTATCCATTTCAATACAAAGCGCATTCAACGTATTGATCACTTTTTTGGTATCGGTAATAATAGCCTCTTCTTCACCAGGAAGTTTTGCAAGAAAATGAGTTTCGATAGTACGGTAAAGACTCAGTTCCACTTTTTTCGGATCCACCAGCACTAGCTTTAGCTGTGAGGGATGTTTTTTATACAGCAGAGAAACGAGTATAGCATTTAAACCTACGGACTTTCCCTGCCCGGTTGCACCTGCCATCAGCAAATGGGGCATGGTGGTAAGGTCCACAATAAAATTTTCGTTATCGATCTTTTTACCAATTGCTATAGGCAGACTGTAATTATTAAACTGAAACTTTTCAGATGCCAGCAGGGAGCGCATGCTCACGACTGTTTTCCGTAAATTTGGCACTTCTATCCCAATTGTACCTTTACCGGGTATAGGGGCAACAATGCGTATTCCAAGTGCGGCAAGGCTCAATGCAATATCATCTTCCAGATTTTTTATTCTGGAGATGCGGACACCCGGAGCGGGTACGATTTCATATAAGGTCACAGTGGGTCCAACGGTTGCACTGATCTTTGTGATATGAATATCGTAATTTTTGAGCGTGTTGATGATCTGGTTTTTATTGGTCTCCAGCTCTGAAGGATCCTGCACTATTCTTTCACTGCCATGAATCTCGAGAAGTTCGAGGGTAGGATAAACATAATCGCGCAGATCGAGTGTGGGCTCATAAGGAGCAAGTTCAGGTGTTGCATCTTCTGAAGCGTCTTCTATAACAGGCAGCAATTCATTGATCACCAGATCCGGGATATCGGCATCCCTCTCCTTCTTTTTTACAGAGAATTGTCCGGAAGGAATTATTTCTTCTTCTAATTCCGGTATCTCCGTTATGATCAGATCCGGAAATAAAGAAGATTCTTTTTCAGGCAGTGAAGACAGCCCGGTATCTTTTTTAAGCTTGTTCTTTTTAAGTTCTTTCAGTACAGGTTCTGCTAACGTTGTTGCTTCTTCCGGTACCGCTTCTGCTGAAACAGGTGTGGATAGCCGGGGCATTTTAAAAACAGGATTAAAGCGCCAGATAAAATAGGCCAGGCCTGCTACTGCAAGTACAAGAGCGGTTCCCAGCCATCCAAGTAATCCGGTGAGCCAGTAAGCGGTCATATTGCCCACTGCACCACCCCAGGGAAAAGCGTATCCATTAAAAACAAACGCAAGCAGTACAGAGAAATAAATTACCCCTGCGACTACATATCGCAAATGTCTCCAGAATAAAAATACGGACCTTCCGGTCACCGCATTCATTCCGGCTACGAAAAATAAGATGCAGAAAAGGTAAGAAGCCAGTCCAAAACCATTAAAGAAAAACTGATGCGCAACCCAGGCACCAAATGTGCCGAGCATATTTGCAATCTTAATATTTTTATCAGGAAAGAAGATAGACGTTTCGCGGACAGCACTCTGATCCTCAGACCACGTAAACAGATAAGAGGAGAAACAGGTAAATAAAAAAAGACAGCAGAGCAATAAAACAGTACCGGCGATCTTATGCGTTCGCTCATCACGCACTAATTCTTTTACGCTCACCTGTTCTAGTTTTTCGGGTTTTAGCGCATCCGGATTGGGAGACAAGCCTTTGGCAGATTTTAAACGGTTCGCCATGGCGGCAAAGATAAGCAGTAGTATTTCAATAAATAGGTGGAAAAAAATTGTATTTTAGGTGCAGCAGACCTGCTACCATGCGCCACCTATTTTCTTTTATATGCTGCCTGATCGTAGCGGTGTCTCCCGCTCAGGTTCCCGACTCCTCTATAATTCAGTTATCACAGGTGCATAATTTTATTCACGTTCAGAATAAAACTTTTTTTCTAACCAGTGCCAGGGATTCCTTAACGGATACCGCTATTCCCACATTGCATTTTACCACTTTTGTATCAGGGAAAAGATCTGTACCCGATCAATTAATAGAACGCGATTGTTTTGTAAAATTTGTACTGCATAATGGCGATGATACTGCCAGGTCGGTCTACTTCACCCCGGGGTATTATTTAAAGAATTTTAAGTTTTTTTATGCGGATACCAGCAATATAAAAGGAAGTTTCAAAACGGTGCCACAGGATACTCAAAAAATAAAATTGTTTAAAGGTTGCCATTTGATTACCATTGAAGCTCACAAAACGCAGGTTTATTTTGCAAGATTTAATTTCCTGAGAACCAATATCAACAGTTATACACCCCGCATCATCAACAAGGATTTCCTGTGGACCTGGGTAATGATGAAAAAAACAGAGGATACTAACCTGAACACGATCACCTATGTAGCTTCAGGGATATTGTTGCTTATGATCTTTTATTCCCTTGCGGTATATGCACAAAACCGGCAGCGGGAATTTATCTATTATGCCGGCTATGTATTTTTCACGGGAATCATGATCTTCCTGAAATCTTATCTGAATTTCTGGCCTTCTCCATTCAATTTGTTCTTTGAAGAGTACCTGGATTTCATGATCATTTGCATTGGTGTATTCTGCTATCTGGCATTCATCCGAAAATTCCTGAATACCGGAATACGGGAGCCCTTTCTCGAAAAACTATTAAGATATGCAGGGATGACCCTGTTTATCATGCTGGTGGTGTATTCGATCATTTATTTTTTTACGGATAAATATGTGATCCTGAACATCCTTGAGAATTATGTAATGAAACTTCAAATTTTTCTCACGGGCATTATTGTGATCGTGTACAGTTTCCGAAAAAAAGATCCTCTGCTTAATTATCTTGCTGCCGGGAATATCGCGTTGATCTTTTTTTCCGCAATATCCCTTTGCATGATGATCTTTAAATGGACCTTTATCCCTGGAAACCGTATCTCTGTTTTCAACAGATCCTTGCTGTACTATGAGATAGGCCTGATCGCGGAACTGGCTTTATTTCTTTTTGGACTTGCCTATAAAAATAAAAAAGATATTATTGAACAGGTAAAAGAAATAGAATTATACAAGCGGGAAAATGAACGAAAGGAATTTGAAAAGCAGATGACCATTATGGCGGTAAGGCAGGAAGAGAGGGATCGTATATCAGCAGATATGCATGATGACCTTGGCTCCGGAGTTACCGCTATCCGCCTGATGAGTGAAATCGTAAAAAGCAAACTGGGCACCGCACAATTTCCCGAAATTGATAAAATATCTAATTCAGCCAGCGAACTGCTGAGTAAGATGAATGCCATTATCTGGACGATGAAAAGCTCCAACGACACCCTGGAAAGTCTTGTTGCTTATCTGCGTGCATACGCTACCAATTACTTTGATTCCACCCCGGTAGATTGCCGGTTTGAGATCAATGACCTGGAAGACCGGGAAATGAGTGGTGAAAAACGCAGAAACATTTTTTTAAGCATCAAGGAAACGCTCAATAATATTCTTAAACATGCACAGGCTACTGTGGTAAAAATATCCATTGCCACTAAAGAAGAGAAATTATTAATTTCTATTCATGATAATGGTGTAGGGATAGATCTAAAAAACGTGCGTCGTTTTGGCAATGGCTTAAATAATATAAAAAAGAGAATGCAGCAAATCGATGGCGACTTCGTTATCGGGTACAGTAATGGAACACTGGTGTGTTTTGAAATAACACTGGGATCAGCCTAATTTTTGGCACTGCTTTTTAAAGTAACCGCTGCTATTACACATATCCATCCCGCAATTAAAAAAAGTCCTCCAAATGGGGTAAGCATACCTAAATTTTTTATACCTACAGATCCTGAAGCTTTCAATAGAGCGAGCATGTACAATGATCCTGAAAATAAAACAATCCCTGTTATAAAACAGGACCCTGCATAGCGTATCCATGTATTGCGAAAACGTTCATATAATATCCCTGTCACCAGCAATGCAAAACTGTGGTAAATATGATACCGCACCCCTGTTTCAAAAGTATTCAGTGCCTCCGGAGACAATACTTGTTTAAGAGTATGGGCACCGAATGCACCAAGTAGTACTGCCAGCCCTGCAAAAGCAGCGGCAATTACTATAAATAACTTAAGCATGAAAGATGGTTTGTATAAATGTATTTGCAGAGATAGTGTCTTCGTTGTCCAGCACTACATGCGCCTGATCATAATACATACGCCGTTCATTTAGTTTCCTTATTATATAACTTCTCATATCGCTATCGGCGATGTTTTTAAGCAGCGGCCTTTTTACTTTTTCCTTTAACAGCCGCTGCATAATCACTTCCACATTGGTATTTAACCACACTACGATGCCAAATTTTTTCATCGTATCGATGTTGTTAAAAAAACACGGTGTTCCCCCTCCGCAGGAAAGGACCATCGAGGGATGCGCTTCGATAAGTGCTTCCAGCATTTGTTTTTCTTTTACCCGGAAATATTCTTCGCCGGAAGCCGAAAATAGTTCAGGCAGGGTTGCATTTTCTTTTAGGGAAATGGCCTCGTCCAGATCAAAAAAAGGTATAGTCAGCTGCGTGGCCAGTGTAGTTCCCCAATGCGTTTTGCCGGAGCCCATGAAACCAATCAGGAATACTCTCATTTAAATGCATTTATACCCGTGATATCCATTCCCGTAATCAACAGGTGCACGTCGTGAGTGCCTTCATAAGTGAGCACGCTTTCTATGTTCATCATATGACGCATTATAGAATAGTCCCCGGAAATACCCATGGCCCCTAATATCTGACGTGCATTACGGGCTATATCTGCAGCGATCTCACAACTGTTTCTTTTGGCCATGCTAACCTGTTGTGGGGTAGCTTTACCCTCATTCATCAATGTTCCGAGGCGCCAGTTAAGCAATTGTGCTTTGGTGATTTCAGTAATCATTTCGGCTAATTTTTTCTGTTGAAGCTGAAATCCGGCAATCGGACGGTCGAATTGTTTTCTTTCAAGGCTGTACCTTAAAGCAGTGTCGTAACAATCCATAGCTGCCCCTACTGCACCCCATGCAATGCCATACCTCGCTTTTGT
>JAYUXA010000167.1:0-3327 GCA_043753245.1 Chitinophagaceae bacterium | reverse complement strand
GAAGCCACAAAAAAATGGCAGATGACAGAAGGTGCATACTCAATGATACAAAGTACAAAACCTCAAACTTTGTCATACGGTTTAAATGACTCACCTGTAGGATTGGCTGCATGGATTATAGAAAAATTTAAGTCGTGGAGCGACAATGATGGGGATATAGAAACTTGTTTTACAAAAGATGAATTGCTCACTAATCTTACAATTTATTGGGCTTCAGAAACCATCAATTCTGCAATACGGCTTTATAATGAAGCTATGAAAGCAATGATGAATGCGATGTATAACCCATTAGTAAAACTTAACCCTTTTGATAAAACAGGGAATAAATCGGAAGTTCCTGCTGCTTTTGCAATTTTTCCTAAAGATATTTCAACACCACCGAAAGATTTAGCAGACAGGTTTTTTAATGTTCAACAATGGACAGAAATGTCCGAAGGTGGACACTTTGCAGCAATGGAACAACCTGAATTATTAGCGGCAGATATCAGAAAATTTGTAATTGCTGTGCAAGCTCAACCCGAGGGATTTTTAGAAAGTGTTTTGGGATAACAAAAATTAAGAGCCTCAACAAAGCCAAACATTAGATCCAGTAAACGGAATTCTGTTTGGCTTTTTGTTGTTTTCTATATCATCAATTTTCAATTTGGCACCGGTTCCGGGCTGGACATTCAATGAATACCAGCACAGCAGAAAGCCCTACCGTTGTGGCCAATATTTTCGGTGACATCACGACAGACAAGTACAAGAAAAGACAGGGGACACCAAATGAGAAAATATATAGAAGGCCAATTAACTCTAAGGGCTCATTTAATATATCAGTACGCTTTAAAAACTATTTAAAATACTTCGAAATGTGGACACGTAGAAAGTTTATCCAAACATCTATTCTTTCTCAGATTGCGATAAGTTCTGGGTTATTGAGCCAATTGTACTCTTGCGCTCCAGATGACAAATTAGAAAAAGTTTTGAGTGCCTCGTTGCAGAAAATTTTAAAAGCGGCTATGGATGTAATAATCCCGGCGGGAGAAGGTATGCCTTCCGTATCTGAGGCGGGTGGGCATAACTATCTACTTAATCTACTGGTTCAACTACCCGATCAGGCTAAACAATTATCATTTGACTTAACCGGTTTCAATAACCTTTGCAATGATAAATTCAACAAGGACTTTACCGAAATAACACCTGATGAAAGAACATCCTTGTTGAAGCAACAGGAAAAAGATAATGCTACCTTTTTCAACCAGCTTCTGAATTTTACCTACGAGAGTTATTACCTAAGTCCGCAGGTTTGGAAACTGATCGGTTACGAACCTCATCCTACCATGTCATCAGGTCCTTTGATGGAAGCCTTTGATGAAAGGTTATTGGAAAGAGTACGTATGCTCCCTTCGATATTTAAAGACATCTAAAAGAAATATTATGAAAGACATAGCTGATGTTTTGGTAATTGGTTCAGGTGCTGCCGGCGGTGCATTAACCTGGAAGCTCGCAGAACGTGGAGTAAAAGTCGTTTGCCTTGAACAAGGCGGCTGGATTGACTCTGGTACATTTCCGTCTGCCAAGCCGGATTATGAAACTCAATTGATCAGAGGAGATTTCAACTTTAATCCCAACATTCGCCAGCGACCGGAAGATTACCCGGTTCTCACAGCTGGAGAATTTCCACCAAACATTATGATGTTTAATGCGGTGGGTGGTAGCACTATCCACTGGCAGGGACATTTCCCAAGATTTCATCCTTCTGATTTCAGGGTGAAGGCATTGGATGGAGTAGCGGACGACTGGCCTATTTCCTATAAAGACCTTGAACCTTATTATGATCTTAATGATACCATGATTGGTGTATCGGGACTGAATGGTGATCCATCTAATCCACCAAGATCAGCAAGACAAACACCTCCTTTGCCAATAGGGAAAATGGGAAATGCGCTGGCAAAAGGATTTGAAAAATTAGGATGGTATTGGTGGGTGTCAGACCAGGCAATCGTTTCAGAAAGTTACAAAACAAAACCTGGCTGCATGTTGCATGGCAAATGTATGTTTGGTTGCCCCATTGGGGCTAAAGCATCAACAGACAGAACCTATTGGCCCTTGTCAATTGAAAAGGGCGCCATTCTTAAAACCTTTTGCCGGGGGAAAGAGATAACAGTAAATAAAAAAGGAGACGCTGATGGCGCTTTGTATTTTGATAAAGACAATAACCTGGTTGAAATAAAGGCCAAAGTAGTAGTTGTTTGCTGTAATGGTGTTGGTACACCTCGTCTACTGCTCAATTCAAAGTCAGCACTGTTCCCCGATGGATTAGCGAATTCAAACGGAGTGGTTGGGAAAAACTTCATGGTGCACCCAGTTATTTTTGGCTCAGGTATTTTTGAAGAGGAGTTGGACAGTCACCTGGGGGCAATGGGCAATCCTTTAATGAGTCAAGAGTTTTATGAGACTGATTCCAAAAGAGGATTTGTTCGGGGATACAGTTTAATTGCGGAGAGAACTTTTGGACCTTTATCTCAAAGTTTTGGCTTGCCTTGGGGTAAGGAACATCACCGCTCCTTCAAAAAAGTATTCTCTCACCAGGCAGGGTTAACCGCAATCATTGAAGATCTCCCGGAAGAAGGGAACCGCGTTGAATTATCAAATGAAAAAACAGACAGTAACGGGATAGCAGCGGCAAAGGTAACTTACTCATTGAGTGAAAACTCAAAAAAGCAATTGGAGCATGCTCGTCAAAAAATAACAGAAGGACTTGAAGCAGCGGGTGCAACATCCATTAGCACTCCTACATCAAATGGCGGACACCTGATGGGTACAGCCCGTATGGGTAAAGATCCGAAGAGGTCAGTTGTTAATGCCAATAACCAATCACATGAGGTGAAAAATTTATTTATTGTGGACGGGAGTTCATTTACAACTGCCGCTGGTGTTAACCCGACATCTACCATTATGGCACTTGCTTTGAGAGCAGCAGATAAAATTTGGGAGATGAGAACTGAGTGGAGTTGATAAACAATGAGAGAGGGATGAAAATACTGGCCACAACAGGGGGTTTGGCAAAATGGCGGGGCGACGAATATATACTCAACTTTTTGTTCGCTATTCGGCACCGGTTCCAGCCGACGAATAAAGCCGAGCAATAGAATAAACAATGGACTTTTAGTTATAAATTTAGCAGCGGTTACGGGCTGACGATTTTCAAATACCGCCACATCGCCAAGCCGTAGCCGTTGGGCACAAGTTTTTGAAACCGTTTTTCACACGAATTTTTCTTAATTTAAATTATGGACATTCGCGAATTGATAACAATTGACAATGAAATATTAAGCGGTCAGA
>JAYUXA010000166.1:0-3328 GCA_043753245.1 Chitinophagaceae bacterium | reverse complement strand
TATGCGCCATTACCAGCGCCCCTACCAGCCGGGTACTGACGCCCCAACTGGTGGCCCATACATAATCCAGTTTATTATTTTTATCTGCAAAAGTGACTTCAAACGCCTTAGCAAAATTCTGACCCAGGAAATGAGAAGTGCCCGCCTGAAGCGCCTTGCCATCCTGCATGAGCGTTTCAATACAATAGGTGTCTTCGGCTCCGGCAAAACGTTCGTTTGCTGTTTTTACCCCTTTGATCACGGGAAGCGCCATCCAATTTTCTACAAAATCGGCGTAAACATCCAGCATTCTGGTTGTTTCCTCTATTGCTTCCTGCCGCGTAGCATGAGCGGTATGTCCCTCCTGCCACAAAAACTCTGTGGTTCTTAAAAACAAACGGGTCCGCATCTCCCATCTCACCACATTTGCCCATTGATTGATCAGCAGCGGAAGATCGCGGTACGATTGGATCCAGGTTTTATACGTATGCCAGATGATGGTTTCGCTGGTAGGACGCACAATGAGCTCTTCTTCCAGTTTCGCCTCAGGATCAACGATGATCCCGTTTCCATCCGGATCGTTCTTTAAACGGTAATGTGTCACTACTGCGCATTCTTTAGCAAAGCCCGCTACATGGGCGGCTTCTTTGCTTAAAAAACTTTTCGGGATGAACAACGGGAAGTAGGCATTTACATGTCCCGTATCCTTAAACATCCGGTCCAGGGTATCGCGCATATGCTCCCATAGTCCGAAACCATAGGGCTTTATGACCATACATCCTCTTACAGCCGAATAATCGGCCAGCTCTCCTTTTATGACCAGGTCGTTGTACCATTGGGAGTAATCAGTGCTTCTTGGAGTTATTTCCTTGCTCATCAGTCAGTTATTTTGAAACTATTTAACAAATACGGTGCAATGCTTTTCTTTTTTCCAGTGTCTTATTTACGTAACTTTAAATGTTGACGAACGCAAAAGTAAGTTGTTCGTCCAAACTTAAAATCATTGCCATGAAGTCATTTTATATAGCCGTCTTTGGGATGCTGGTTTTATTCAGCAGTTGTTCGGTTTACCGTTCAGGACAAACACCTGATGATATCTATTATTCCTCTTCTCCTGCCCGTCCTGCTGCTGCTGGGGGTGATTATGTTGATGCTAACGGCAGCCGTACTGACGGCAGGCGTTACCAAGAAACCGGAAACGGATACGATGATTATGCAAGTCAGGACGACCGGTGGCTGATGATGCGGGTAAGAAACAGATCCAGATGGTCTGTATTTGATGATTATAATAATTATAATCCTTACAACGATTTTGGATTTGGAGGAATGGGTAGTATGGGTTACGGCGGAATGGGATTTGGTGGAATGGGATTTGGTTTTTCACCAGGTATGGGCATGGGATACCATTCAGGATTTTACAATCACCCGGGATTTGGCATGGGATTGGGATATGGAGGTTTTGGATATAATAATTACTTCAACAATTACTATAACTGGAACAGCTTTTATAATCCCTACTATTCTAATATTATTGTTGTTAATCCGAAAACAAATCCTGCAGGATATACTACCATCCGTAATTTCAACATGGGTGGTTATACCAACAGGAATTATAATAACAACAGAACTCCGCTCCGGCCTAACTACAATGGAAATACGGCTCCCTCCAACAGGATCAATTCCAACAACAACAGCAGAAAGTATGGTGGCGGATCAACAAAGTATTACTCTAATGGAAGCACGCTGGATAGCAGAAGAGGAAACAGTTATTCCAACGACCGTCCAGTAAGAACGTATACCCCATCCAATAATTCATCCAACAATAATTCTTATTCTCCCTCCAGTTCAGGTGGATCTGGTAGTGGCAGCTCAAATTCAGGAAGTTCGGGTGGTGGTGGCAGCAGGCCCAGCCGTCGATAGATTGGACATTAATCATTAGCATGAAAAAAATCGTTTATCTTTTTTCTGTACTGTTTACAGCGCAGCAATTATCTGCACAGGTTCCCGAAGACGCAATAAGAATGTCATGGAATATTCCTTCGGGAACAGCCCGCAGCCAGGCTATTGGTGGTGCACTCGGATCACTTGGCGGAGATATTACCACCTTATATGTAAACCCGGCTGGTCTGGGCATGTATAAAACAGGAGAGTTTGTTATTTCTCCCGGGCTGTCCTTTCTTCAGGAAAAAGCTACTTTTCTGGGTAATAAATCAAATGCAGCATCTCTTGCCAAATTCAATCTTGGAACTACCGGCATTGTGTGGTCGCAACCTGGTAGAAGAGATAACGGATGGGTGAATACTACCGGCAGCCTGGCTATAAACAGAATGGCAAACTTTAATGGCAGGACCTACTACTCCGGCCAGAATAACCTCAGTTCTTTTTCAGAAGCATTTGCTGAGGATTTTGCAGCCTCAGGTCTGGATATTGGCGTTCCATTATATTCTGCAGCAATAGGATTTGGCACCAAGCTGGCTAACTATACTTATTTGATCGATACTGTTACCACCCGTCAGGGTGTGGAAGTAGTGGGCCTTCCTGAGCGTAATGCCATTCTCACGGGAACTACTGCAATCTTATCTCAGGAAAAAGACGTGGAAACAAGAGGAGGAATTACTGAGCTTTCGTTTGGATATGCAGGAAACTACAAAGACAAATTTTATATTGGTGGAAGTATTGGCATACCAATAGTAAATTATTCCAGGACCTCCACCTTTACCGAAAGAGATCTTTCAGGTAATGGAGATAACAATTTTAACTACGCTACATATACCGAAAATTACAAGTCGCAGGGTGTAGGTATAAATGCCAGGCTTGGTTTTATTGTCCGGCCGGCACAAAATATCAGAGCAGGTTTGTCGATCAGTTCTCCCTCTGTTTATGGACTGACGGAACGTACTACCGGTAGAATGGAAACTGATCTGGAAAGATATTTCAGCACACCAGGAATTCAGGTGGCAAATGCAGATTCTATTTATACTAAAAATGGAGCTGATATTCCAGAATACAATTACGACCTGATTTCACCCTGGAAATTTTTAGTGAGCGGTTCTTATGTGTTCAGCGAAGTAGAAGATGTTTCTCTCCAAAAAGGTTTTGTAACTGCCGACATGGAGTACGTCACTTATGGATCTTCCAAATTTAAATCAGCTAATAACGAAGAAGACGCCAATTATTATTCCAGCGTCAATGACGCGGTCAGGCTCGCATACAAAAATGCTTTTAATGTGAGGGTCGGAGGTGAATTAAAGTTTAATACGTTGATGACACGGTTAGGTTTTGCATACTACGGAAGTCCTTACGATGACAAGGAACTAAAAGCACATAAGATAAACGTCAGCGGTGGCCT
>JAYUXA010000165.1:0-7133 GCA_043753245.1 Chitinophagaceae bacterium | reverse complement strand
TAAAATATTATTCGAAATAAAATCATTGGTTACATAAATATCTTTCCACCCATCGAGGTTAATATCACTGATAATAGCGGAATGACCGTATCCCTGAATCTTAATGCCGGCTTCCAGGGAAACATTTTTATAGACACCGTGTTTAAGGGTCTCCTCCCAGTCGTTGCGGTACAATCTGCCTGTGCTGGGATGTGAGCCGTCTGTTATAACAGGTTTAAAAATATTTTGATTTTCATTTCCCACATGGTCGTTCACCACCAGGTAAACGTCGAGGTCGCCGTCATTATCGTAATCAAAAAAATCGGCCATTGCAGTATGGGTATTGTCGTTCAGTCCATACTCAGCTGCCAGTTCTTTGAATACCGGAATACTATTGGACGTATTACCCTGGTTGATATACAGGAGATTCTCTCTTTGTTTCGGATCGGGTGACATGGCCACAGAAACGTAAATATCTGCTTTGCCATCATTATTAATATCCACCACTGAAACGCCCCGGCACCATTTGTGGGCTCCACTAACCATGGCTGTGCTGGTAATATCTTCAAAGTTTAATTCTCCCCGGTTGAGGTATAATTTGTTAGCTACCATATTACCGGTGAAATAAATATCCTGCAAGCCATCATTATTAAAATCTCCTATTCCTACCCCGCCTCCATTGTACACATTTACTTCTGTAAGCGGATTCATTGAATCCGTTTCGATGATGGTATTGGAAAAAGTGATGCCTGTTTGAGGTGAAAGGATCCTTGTAAATAATGCGGTCTTTTTACAGGCAGTCGTTGCTGCTAACAAAAATAAAAGTAAAACGTGTGAAGCTCTCATGGCCCAAGGGTGTATACAAATATAAAGAGGTAGAGACAAAAACAGTAAAAGATATCTTTTTGCCAGTTATTTATATTTCTAGGTGTTTATAGCTCTAGTTAGAATCAGTTATTTATCAGCACTGCAGGCGGGACGGTTAGTCGTGAGTATTCTTCATAAGCTCTACCTATTGTTTCTTGTGCAAGTAGAAAATGATACCGCATAATTTATTTTATTATACTGGTTAACATAACACTTATATTTTGTATTAAAAAAATTCTGGATTATAAGGAACAATTTTTTGGACTTTAAATCAAAAAAACGTAGATTAGAAGTGTCATTATTTTATGACACAAACCTATTTCTTTTTTCAAAATAAAATCTACCAACATGAAAAAACTCACACTTGTCATTGCCTTACTCGCTATTGTATCAGTTTCGTTAATCTCTTTCACAGTATTTAAAGCACCAAAAAAAGAAAAGCAAGTCGCATACACTTGGATAGCTTACGGGTGTGGCACTTATGGTTCTGCTCAACCTCTGATAACTAGCACAGGTGTAAATTATTTCATGACTTACGACTCTCAAAATCCAAGTCCTAACTCTTGTCCCAGCCCATCTGGCGTTTGCGCGGTACGTTTTGTGAGCGGTGAAACAGAACCTATACCAGGTTATAATGGTCATCTTCGTCCAAAGTCTGGTGTAAATCCCTGGCAGTCAGGTAGACCTTATCTAACTTGCCATCAATAATTACTTACAAAACAAAAAAAAGGTTGTCTCCACTATTGAGACAACCTTTTTTTTGTGAATTCTATGAGGTGTTGAAAGGTAATTTCCCGACTTGAATATGAAACATTTTTTAAACCACTGCATGGTAAATAAAGAATATCCCAAATATGTACGGTGTTGCAATTCATCTAATCATCATTTATTTTTATCAGTTGAATACCAGGCCTATTAAAATATATACTTATCACCCAAATAAACATCATTTCATCCAGCATATTTATGAATAATACAATTCTAAAAGCTAATTAAAAAAGGCTGCTCAAAAGTAATTTGAGCAGCCTTTTTTAAAATATTCAGCTTCTTTAATTATTACTATTAATAGCCTTTATTCTGAATTAATGTATTACCAGTTCCATCATTTGAGGCATCAATCTGTGCCTGAGGAATGGCATAGAATTCGTTTTTATCCATAGTAAAAACAGAACCTTTCAGAATATCATACGTAAACGGTGGAATATAAGCTTCCCATTTAGCAACTTCAGATGATATGTACTGGGTCATTAACACAGTCATATAACCGTGATCCATAAGATCGTAGCGTTGAAGGTCAAAAAACCGGTGGCCTTCCATAGCTAATTCGATTCTTCTTTCAAAGCGAACTGCTTTGCGCGCCTCGGCCTGGCCCATGACGGAAAAATCATAAGCAGGTACAGCCCCATATAATTCGACTTTATAATTTGCTGCTGGCGTATTGGTAAAACCAGAAGACGCATCGGTTGGAGTGTTATAGGTTTTCAGAAATCCAGCTGGATTAGCAGCTCTTGTCCGAACTCTATTAACATACTCCTGAGCCTTGGTAAGAGAGCCTCCTTCTACTTCACACTCCGCAGCTAACAATAGCACATCTGCAAAGCGAATGATACGAAAGTTATTACCATTATAACGGCTGGAAAAAGGATCATTTCCGGTTGCCTCGCCAAGTCCACCACCTACATCAGCTTTCCAGGTTACCCATTTTTTGCCTCTGTAAGGACCACCTGAAGGGTTATAATTTTCTGTATGTATAAACCAATCGTGGAAAGGAATAGCATATCTGGCAACTGTCCAATCCAAACGTGGATCAAGCGTTCCGGTTTCTGGCGTGTATAATGGGTCTGGTGTATTCCCATTCAGCGCAAGACCCATGTTGTTTTTAACATCTACCACATTGAAACTATCCAACATGGGATAACCATCTTTTGTTTTAAATGCATTTACCAGGTTAAAAGATGGTTGATGTCCCCAACCACCAAATCGATCAGGATAATTGGGAGTTTCACCATCTCCTCCATTTTTTCCTCTGGATCCATCATTCACAGAAAATTGGGCAGCAAAAACAGCTTCTGCATCATTTTCAAAGGCTGCTCTCCATAACTGAGAAAACTGCGGATTAAGGTCATATTTAACCCCTTTCTGAGTAACTCCATTATTAATTAAGTCAGTAAGAATGGGAAGTGCTTGCGTCATTTTTGCCTGCTGCATCAACGCTTTTGCAAGTACTGCTTTGGCAGCCCATGAATTTACACGACCAACCTGAGACTGTGTTGCTGGAAGGTTGTCAATTGCAAACTGAAGATCAGCCTCAACTTTAGACCAATTTTCCCCTTCCGGACCACCTGGTCCACTCGGCCTGTTGGTTACCTTATAGTTACCCGCTGCAAAAGTTACTGTATCGGCAACATAAGGAATATTTCTGAACATTTTGGCAAGTTCATAATGATAATACCCTCTTAGAAACCTTGCTTCGGCAACTACTTGTAGTGCTTCTGCATCTGTGAATATTCCACTGTTTACCCTTGCAAGTCCACGGATCGTTTCATTTGCACGTTGAACAGCAGCGTAGCCGAATTTCCACCTGTTTTCCAAGATAGTATTATTGGAGGTAAAGGTTTTACCTTCCAGTTCCTGTCTTTCAGGTTGCCTGCCGTAACCACCACCTTTGTGGCCGTCATCAGCAGCAACACTGCCTGCCCATGGATTCCAAACAGTTGTTTGATCGGTTCCAACTAGCCAGTCGTCATACCCAGTTCCATCCAGCATCGAATAAGCAGAAATTAGAAGACCGTTGACACCATCTTTACTATTCAAATCTTCCTGACTTGCAGATCCGTAAGGGGGTTGAGAAAGGAAATCTTTGCTACAGGAATAGATCACCATTCCTGAGAGAATGCATCCCAGCACTATTAAAATCTTGTTTGATAATCTTTTCATCGTAGAAAAAGTTAGTTAAAATTAAAACTAATTAAAATGTCAGGTTAAGTCCAAATACAACGCCTGGTGATTGAACGTATGCACCAGCATCCAGGCCCTTTGTAGCAGTGGAAGGAGGTACTACTTCAGGATCAAGCCCTGAATACTTGCTGATCGTAATCAGATTTGCACCCTGCAAATATACCCGCAGTCTGTTTAACCCAATCGCTCTTAATCCGGCACCCTGAAAACTGTATCCGATCATAATAGACCTCAATCTTACAAATGAACCATCTTCCAAAAAATTAGAATTGTTCACTGCACTATTGCTGAAATTGGATCCTGATTCATTCTTTTTGATATTCGTATTGGTATTTGATGGCGTCCAGGCATTTAGCAGTTTCCTGCTTTTATTGGTTACCCCATTTTCAAATGACATCAACTGCGTATTCAGCCCATTATAAATGTCTACACCCTGAACGGTATATATCTGAGCGGTGAAATCAATGTTTCTCCAGTTTACACCAAGGTTTATCCCTAATGTAAATGCCGGAATTCCACTTCCATAAAATACCCTGTCGGCAGTAGTAATGCTATCATCACCGTTCGCATCAAGATATTTTAAACGACCTGGTGCAGCAGCATCCTGGCCAGGACTTTTATCAACATCTTCAGCACTCTGGAAAAGCCCTATTACTTTGTAACCAAAGAAAGAACTAATAGATTGGCCTTCAGCAAACCTGAATGAACCATCATCAAAGTATCCGGGTAATGGAAGTTTTGTAATTTTATTGGTATACGTTCCAAAGTTTGCACCTATAGAGATATCAAGGTCTTTGTTTACACGCGTTCGGTAGGTAATGCCCAGATCGATCCCTTTATTTTGAATGTCGCCAATATTAACAGCAGGTGGACGTCCTTCTCCTGCAAGTGCATAACTTGGTGGAGTAAACAATAATCCCTTTACATTTTTTGTATAGTAATCAACAACGATGTCCAGTTTATTATTAAACAAGGTAGCATCTGCCCCTATGTTGAAAGTATTATTCGCCTCCCATGAAGTTGACGGATTTCCATATTGCCTAACATAATATCCTACAAGCGCTGAATTACCAGTGCCATTCAAATCATAATAGGAGAACTGTGGATCTGAACGGTAGGTTGTGTAAGCATTATCGTGTCCGATACCTTCATTTTTACCGAGACTACCATAACTGGCCCTGATTTTCAGATCGTTTATCCAACTTACACTCTTTATAAATTCTTCCTGGCTAATTCTCCAACCTGCACCAACTGCATAGAAGTTTCCAGCCTGAACATCTGGCCCAAACCCGGAAAACTTATCCCTGCGGGCACTTACATCTATCAGATATCTGTCGTTGTAGGTGTAATTGATTTTACCAAAAAGCGAAAATAAAGTCCTGTCATCGTTAAAGCTTTGAGGAAGATCGTTGCCATCAATGCGGTTCCTTGCGGATTGTAATTGAAGGTACCGGTAACTCTGGAGAAGGAAGCCTCTGGCTGAGGCAGTATTATTTCTAGATTCATCAGAAATAGCTTCAGATCCGACAATCGCATTTAACGCATGCTTTCCGAACGTGTTTCTATAATTTAATGTGTTCGTCCACTGCCATTTGGTACCTGTTCCAGAAGCCTGAGTTAGTCTACCATCTGGTAATCCACCCTCCCAATAAGGTGCATAATCATAAGTCTGCCTGCTAAACGTACCAATAGTACCACCAAAACTGGTCCTGGCAGTAAAATGTTTAAGAATATCCACCTCACCGTACACATTTCCAATGATGTAATATTGGCGGTTGCGATTTGCGTCCGACAATTCTAATCTAGCCAGCGGATTACCCCAACCACCCATATCAGAAGATGGTCCGGCAAACTGTCCGGCATACCTTCCCTGAATATCATAGACAGACTGGTAAGGCAGACTTTTGATTGCGCTTTCAATTGGACCAAAATTACCGTTTGAAGAGTAGTCAAAACTTCCGTTCATGTACTGAATGTTCAGATTTTCACCGATACGAATATGCTCTTTTATTTTGTAAGAAGTATTAACCCGGAGATTGTATCTCTTATTAAAAGAACTGACCAATGTACCCTGACGGTCCTGGTAACCAGCTGAAATCAAATAACTTGCTTTTTCAGTTGCGCCAGTAACATTGATATTATGGTCCATCCAAAGTGCATTCCTGGTAATTTCATCATACCAGCTCGTACCATTACCTCTAGCGGAAGGTACAATTGTATAGTTATTATTATAATTGGTTGGATCGAAGTGATACAAAGAAGGATTAACAGCAGCGTCCCCTTCGAAGCCAATACCCTTTGCTCCTGATGAGGTCCTGTAGAAATAGTCGGCCAGGTTTCCACTTACCGGATCAAATATCTGACTAGCCGGATTCACCTGCTTCTGAAGAGAAACATATTCATCTGAATTCAGCAGATCAAGCTTAGAAGCCTTATAAGGCATCTGGAAATTATAGTAAGAATCATACGATACAACCGGAGTTGCAGACTTTCCTTTTTTGGTGGTAATGATAATTACACCATTAGCACCACGTGCACCATAAATAGAGGCAGATGCTGCATCTTTAAGCACTTGCATAGATTCCACGTCACTGGTAGGCACCCAACCGATAAATCCTTCCACTCCATCGATCAACACCAGGGGATTTGCAGAAAACCCGGTAATACCTCTGATAGTAAGACCTGTTTGACCAGCAGGAGATCCACTGTTGGTGACTTCAACACCCGGAGCCTGACCTTGTAGCGCCTGCATAGCTGATCCTGAAGGAACAACTTTAAGTGATTTCATGTCAACTACGGTTACGGAACCAACAATATCTTTTTTCCTTTGTGAAGTGTACCCTGTCACCACCACTTCTTCCAAACCACTGGAAGCGCCGGCAGCAAGAGAAATATTCATTACATCTCCGCCATTGGTTTTAATAACCTTATCGGAAAAACCAATAGAATTCACTAAAAGGGAAGCACCAGCAGGTGCATTAATAGTGAAATTACCATTATCATCAGTGTAGGTACCCTGAGTGGTACCACTAACTGTAACACTGGCACCGGATACGGGGGCATTGTCTGGCCCCACAACCCGTCCTGTAACTTTCGTGCTCTGCGCGAAAACCTGCAATTGACACATTGCAACCAGGATCAGAACAATCTGTAAGATTTTTTTTCTCATAAGTTTTTTATCGTTTTGACTGTAAAGGGAACAAAAAGCATGGCAAGTGAATTCATTAAGCTTTGGTATGTTAATTAAAAAATTAAACTTAGAATAAATTTGTATAATGAAATGTTCTGCAATTATCAAGATTTGTAATTTTTTTAACCCATACTAAAGC
>JAYUXA010000164.1:0-3343 GCA_043753245.1 Chitinophagaceae bacterium | reverse complement strand
CAAACGGGTAAATAAACAATCCGTCCGATCCTATTTTCACCTCTGCCGCTTTAGTATTGATGTCATTATAGGAGGAGCCGTTGAAGAAGTTTTTTCTCAGCCAGCTGTTGAGGATGCCGGTACCATTGATACATAATAATATTCCGTAGCGCGGATCTTTGCGGGTATTGTTTACATGGACAAAGGTATTTACACGGGAGGCGGGATCGAATTCGACTTTATCCGTTACGCCATAAATCACACCGGATGTACCGGCTGTGGCCGCAATTTCTCCCGGCTCCAGCACATTTAGAGAAAATGCATTATTGAGCTGGTCACCAGCCCTGTAATTCACCGGTGTGCCCACTTTTAACCCAAGTGTCTCTGCTGCAAAAGCCGTGACCGTTCCCTGTACACTGAAATTTTCCACTGTATCACTGACCAATGAACGGTCTATTCCATAATGATCCAGTAATTCAACAGCCAGCGTATTTTTAGGGTAATTCCACATAATGCCTTCCGATAATCCAGAAACAGTTGTAGAAGGCGTGCCTGTTAATTTCATCGCGATATAATCGCCGGGCAGCATTATTTTATGAATCTTTTTATATACATCCGGCTCATTGTCCATTACCCATTTCAGTTTGGACGCAGTGAAATTGCCTGGTGAATTCAGGAAATTGGTGAGACAGAATTCTTCCCCAAGTGATCTGAACGCTTTATTTCCGATATCCACCGCTCTGCTGTCGCACCAGATGATCGAATCGCGCAGGGGCTGATGGTTTTTATCGACGCAAACCAACCCATGCATCTGATAAGCTATTCCTATGGCTGCAATATCTTCCGGACTAAAACCTACTTTTTTCTTCAGCATGCGCATAGCCAGGATAAGTTCATTCCACCACAGTTCCGGATTTTGTTCTGCAAACCCCGGTTGGACGGACGTCATGGTCATTTCATCAATGGGCGAAAAAGTGGTAGCGGCAGGCATGCCTGTCCTGATATCTACCAGTGCTGTTTTAATAGAAGAGGTACCGATATCTATGCCAAGCAGGTATTTCGAATGCATGTGTTTAATTTGGATGCTGAAATTAGTACATATTTCTGCCTGTGAAGAATGTTCACCATCGGTTTGTTTAAAATTGTATATATATCTTTATAAATTGTATAATATTAACCTTCATACCACTCAAATCCGTCAATATGCGCAGCAACTCGGCTTTGACCACTGCGGAATAGCCGCAGCCCGAAAATTAGATGCGGATGCACGGCGCCTGGAAACCTGGTTGAATAAAGGAATGCACGGTTCCATGAAGTATATGGAAAACCATTTTGACATGCGGGTGGATCCTTCCAGGCTGGTTCCAGGAGCAAAATCAGTGATTACGTTGTTGTTGAATTACTTTCCTGCGGAAGTACAGAATCCGGATTCCTACAAGATAGCCAAATACGCATACGGAAATGATTACCATGAAGTGATCCGCGCCAAACTAACTACTTTTCTTCATCTGATCAATGAAAATATTGGTGAAGTAACAGGAAGAGGCTTTGTGGATTCTGCGCCGGTGCTGGAAAGAAGCTGGGCACAGGAAAGTGGTGCAGGATGGATAGGTAAAAGCGGGAACCTTATTAATAAAAAAGGCGGCACTTATTTTTTTATTGCCACGCTGATCACCGACCTGGAACTGGAGTACGATGATCCCTTTGTAAAAGATTATTGCGGCAGCTGCACCAGGTGTATTGACGCCTGCCCGACAGAAGCTATTCTGGATAATAAAGTAGTGGATGGCAGTAAGTGCATCTCTTATTTTACCATCGAACTAAAAGACCTCCTGATACCTGATGCCATGCAGGGAAAATTTAAGGATTGGATGTTTGGATGTGATGTATGCCAGGAGGTTTGCCCATGGAACAAATTTGCCAGCCCAACAAAAGAACCCGAATTTACTCCCTTGCCGGGAATCCTTGATCTGTCTACCAAAGACTGGAAGGAAATGACTGAAGAATCATTCAAAAAAATATTTCGGAACTCTCCGATTAAACGTTCAAAATACAAAGGTATCAGGAGAAATCTTCAGTTCCTTTCTAATGAAAACGATGGAATATCAAGTACGCTTTAAGCATACCCAATTTATCCTGCGTCCATTCCAAAAGTGATTTACACAAAATATACACTTTAAGCATATCCAATCTTAAATAAAGTAGTGCTATACCCTATCTTTTAAAAAAATAGTTAGCGTTAAGACCCAGGGATACAAAATGTTTGCTGGCCGAAACTTCCTTTTTCAAAATAGTGGAGATATTGGACCGCACAGATGGTCCTATCCACAACGGATGCGAAGTAGCATTAAACAATACGAAGGAAAATCCGGTACCTGCTCCAACCTGTGTTTGATTCAGCAACCGGTCGTTCTTGTAATACACTCCTGTGGTGCCATCGAAATGTAGACTGGTCGAACTGATCAGCCGGGATAAGATCAGTCCTGCATTCCAATAAATTGGAATTTTGTTGCCGGATCCAATCCGGGTGTGGAGCATAACCGGTAATTCGATAAAGTGATATTTGTTTTTATATTCGGTGTTTTGTACAGGGTCGAGCAGATAATAACTTTGAACATACAAGTATCCGCTTACCCCATTGTTTACTACCTGGCTGGAATTGACCCGGTCTCCTACCCTTGAACGGGTATTGAATTGCGAGTAATTTAACCCTGCGGATACAGAAAGCCTTTTTGATAATTCCCTCCTTGCGGAAGCTCCTACTGAAAACGATATTCCGGGAGATATATAGGAAGGTTTTAATGCAATCGGAAGGGTGGCTCTTAAAGGAGCGAAATTAGCGGTGTAAGAAACATCCTCTACGTTTGGCTGCTCCGCATTTATTAATCCCCCTTCATTAACAGCACTGATTCCCGCAAAACCATTGCCGGCAAAGGACCACTTGTTTAACCTTACTTGTTTCGAAGCGGGTTTTGCCACGGAAGCTATTAACGGATCCTTATCGGCTTTAAGGGATTTGAATACTTTAGCATCGAAAACTGAAGGTTTGGATTTTACCGGTGATACTGCCCCTGCTGCTTCATTTAGTTGGGTGTCCGGTAAAACCAATTCTTTATTGGAAGAAGTTTCCTGTTCACCATTCTCTAACCCCTGCCAAAGATTTGATTTCAACGCATTTTTTAGTTTTATGGGTGATAAGCCGCTTAGAGAAGGAATAGTTATTGTCCGATCTTGTATATTAAGCCTTTTTGTTGATGCAGCATGCGGTAAAGGAGCCTTTGTTGAGGCGGCTTTTTTAGCTGGATTAACTTTTACGATTATAGGTGATTGACCTTTTTCGGGGATAGATAAGGTTGATGGGCTC
>JAYUXA010000163.1:0-3382 GCA_043753245.1 Chitinophagaceae bacterium | reverse complement strand
CGGACGCCATTTATGTTAAAGATACCTGCTCAAGACATATTATCAATAACAAAGCTTCTCTGGACCTGATCGGGGCAGACACGGAAGAAGAGACCATCGGGAAAACCGTGATGGATTATTTCAGTGAAGAATCCGCAAAACACCTGATCCTGACCGATCAGAAACTTTTGAATTCAGGAAAGCTGATTGACATAACAGAAGAATACATCATCACCAAAAAAGGAGAAAAAAAATGGCTCCTTACTACCAAAGTACCTTTGAAAGAAGCCAATGATGAGGTGATCGGGCTGGTGGGTATCAGCCGGGACATCACTGAAAAAAAAGAGACAGAAGAATCTCTGAGGCGTAGTATTGAGCGCTACAACGTGCTTTCCAGGGCCACTAATGATGCCATCTGGGATTGGGACCTGCTGGATGATAATGTGTTTTGGAACGAGGCGATATGGTCGATGTTTGGCTTCATCCATGAAGAGATCAGAAAAGATAAATTGTGGTGGGAAAATCATATTCACCCATTTGATAAAAAAAGGGTACTAAAAAAAGTGCAGCTGCATATAAAAGAGGGAATAGAAAGCTGGCAGGACGAATACCGGTTTATGTGTAAAGATGGAACGTTTAAAGTAGTGCTCGACAGGGGTTTTATACTTTTTGACGACCAGCATAAACCCTATCGGATGATTGGGGCGATGATGAATATCACCGAAAGGAAAGAACTCGAAAGGGAACTGGTAAAGCATAACATGGCGCGGCAAAGGCAGGTTACCGAGGCCACCATCATGGGACAGGAAAAAGAGCGGGCAGAAATGGGCAGAGAACTTCATGATAATATTAACCAGATACTGACTACCACTAAAATGTATCTGGACATGGCACTCACCGAAAAAGACATCAGCGAAGAACTAATGATTAAAAGTCATGAAAATATTTCGCTGGTGATTGAAGAGATCCGGATCCTTTCCAAATCGCTGGTGCCACCATCTCTGGGCGATATCGGTTTAAAAGAAGCCATCCGTGAGATGGTCAATAGTTTAAAACTCTCCCAGAAAATCGAGATCAGGCTACAAACCACCGGGTTAAATAAATGCAATATTCCGAAGAACGTGCAGCTGATGGTTTTTAGAATTATACAGGAACAGATGAGTAATGTCCTGAAACATTCTAAGGCAACGGAGGTGGAGATAAAAATGGTGGTGACCAGTGACTTATTATCCATGGCGATAGAAGACAACGGCGTAGGATTTGACCCTAAAAAAAGAATGAAGGGAATCGGTCTGATGAATATTGTCAGCAGGGCTGAGGTGCATGAAGGAACAATGGACATTATCAGTGCCCCGGGAAAAGGCTGTACACTTAAAATTTCCATACCTCTTAAAACCGATAAATAATGGGGAAGATTACTGTAATGATCGTTGACGACCACACGCTGATCAGGGAAACCTGGTCGTTCCTGCTGGGAAGAAATGAAAACTTTGAAGTGATTGCCGAAGTAGGAGATGGGCAGAAGGCCATTGACCTCGCCAGGGACAAACGGCCTAATATTATTCTGCTGGACATCAACATGTCGCCCATCAATGGTTTTGATGTGTTAAAGATGGTAAAGAAGCAAAGCCCGATGTCGAAAGTAATTGCGGTATCGATGCATTCCCAGCCGGCGTATGCAAAAAAAATGCTGCGTCTGGGAGCAAAAGGGTATGTTACTAAAAATTCTCCGAGGCAGGAGATGATCGATGCGATCATGGAAGTATACAATGGCAATACTTATATCTGCCAGGAAGTGAAAAATATTCTTTCCGATCAGATGTTAAGTGAAGAGGATAATAGTGCCGGGCTCAACCAGTTGTCAGAGCGCGAAATTGAAGTGATCAATCATATCCGGGATGGACTTTCTTCAAAAGAAATTGCCGAAAAACTGGCCATTTCCATAAAAACGGTCGAAGTACACCGGCACAATATTCTAAAAAAACTTAAGGTAAAAAATACCGCATCTCTTATTAATTATATTAATTCAAGTGGGTTGTAGAATGTTTAAAAGAGTATGAAAACAATCTTATTAGTCAGGCATGCCAAAAGCAGCTGGGATGATTTTTCACTTACTGATGCCGAGCGGCCGCTGAACGAAAGGGGTAAAAAAAATGCGCCGGTCATGGCGGAAAGATTAATACAAAAAAATATTAATATTGATTGTTTTCTGTCAAGCCCTGCAGTCCGTGCGCTGAGTACTGCCTTGCTTTTTGCGAAAGTGTATAAAAAAAACAGCAGCGAGATTGTTATAGTGCCTGAATTATACCTTGCCAATCAGGCGGCGTTCACACAAACCATACAGAATGCTCCGCAGGAGGCTCAATCCATTGCATTGTTCTCGCACAATACAGGCATTTCAGAGTTTGCTAATTCCCTGTCCTCCACCCATATAGATCATGTTCCTACCTGTGGTATCTTTGCAGTTACCTGCACCATCGACTCCTGGAAAGAGTTTACGCAAGGCAATAATCTCTTTTATTTTTTCGATTACCCAAAGCGTTATTTGCAATAGTCTGATTTTCTGAGTACATTAGTATTCCCTCCTATAAAAGGCACTTTTCCAGTTTCTGGAATTTGAATTCTTAAATTCAGTGTCGTCATGCCTGGCTTAGCAAAATCTCTTTTTTATAGTTTATTATTTTTAGGAGGGTCTCTCCCCGTGTTCTCGCAGACAACCTGTATCGATTACGATAAAGCGCGTTACCCTATAACCGTTAATGGTGTTAGTTACAACTGGAATCCAATCTGGAATTTTCCGAACATGACCCAAACAAAAGTTACCGGCCTGGGATTTACCCAGTTTAAAAATAATTTTTTTAAAGGATTGCTCGAACATTTGCCGAATGATTATAATCCGGCAAATACAGCACAGAAATATCCCATAATTATATTCTTTCACGGTACCGCTTCCAGAGGAAATGGCACTGTTGCCGACCTTTGCAAACTGTTTAAAGATGCAGGTTCCGACCTGGCTACCCACCTTTCTGTTCCAGGAAGAATAGAGCGCAATCCGGGCCTGTTTACCCAGACTTATCTAACGCAGACGTATAAATATATTGTTGCCTCTCCACAGTATACTGTTTATACTAGAGCATATAATCCTGATGGAACACCAAAGCCAGGCAATGTCTTTTCAAGTGCTGCTGAAGTAGAGCAGGTGATCAATTATCTGGTGAACAGCAGATATGCCAATAAAGTGGATCTTCGCCGGATCTACCTGGTGGGATACAGTTCCGGTGCCAATATGATCATAGAATATGCGGGCAGCAGTGTTGCAAGGGCTAAAAGAATCGCCGCTATTATGCCGGTCTCCCTTTGCTCTCAGTTAAATCACCAAAGCAATACTTCTGCCGGCATTACC
>JAYUXA010000162.1:0-15468 GCA_043753245.1 Chitinophagaceae bacterium | reverse complement strand
AGATAGGGAAGGTGTTCAAAAATACAAAGGTTTTAGGGGCATCACTTTTCCTTAATTGGGTTGTAGGTCCCATACTTATGTTTGCTTTAGCCCTGATCTTCCTGCATGATTATCCTGAATACATGGTGGGGTTGATCCTGATTGGACTGGCCCGTTGTATTGCGATGGTGCTGGTATGGAATGAACTGGCCGAAGGCAACCGGGAATATGCTGCAGGTTTGGTTGCCTTAAATAGTGTTTTTCAGGTTTTGCTGTATAGTGTTTATGCCTACCTGTTTATAACCGTTTTACCCCCTCTGTTTGGATACAAAGGCATTTCAGTCGATATTACAATTGGTCAAATTGCCAACAGCGTAGCCATATACCTTGGAATACCATTTGCCGCCGGAGTGATCAGCCGGTATGCACTGGTGAAATGGAAAGGAGAAATCTGGTACCAGCAACAGTTCATTGCATTTATTTCTCCGTTCACCTTAATGGCTTTATTATTCACTATTACACTAATGTTTAGCCTGAAAGGACAATTAATTGTAAGGATACCTTTAGATGTACTGCGTATAGCTGTGCCTCTGGCCATCTATTTTACGCTTATGTTTTTAGCGAGTTTCTTTTTAGGAAAGAAGTTAGGGGCAGATTATGGGCAGAACGCTGCAATATCCTTTACGGCTGCAGGCAATAATTTTGAACTGGCTATTGCTGTAGCCATCGGAATATTCGGTATCAATTCCGGTCAGGCCTTTGCCGGAGTCATTGGCCCATTGGTAGAAGTTCCCGCATTAATCGCTCTGGTCAATATTGCTTTTATGCTGAGAAGAAAATACTATTCACCAGCTAAAGGATTTAAATAGAAAGGGTTATCTGTTAGGTTTACCTGTTATTTGTTTGTTTTACCCGTTTTGTTTCCCACCGTACAAATGGGATATCCGTATTTCTTGGCTTTATAGCAGAATAAATGAAAGTTCTATGACAGTTGCAGCCAAACTCTGCCGTTATCCAATAGGTAAATTGATGTTCCCGCAGTAAATTTGCCGCTGATGTTTCAGCCTCCGGATATACTCGCTTTAGCATATAATCATCCTGTGATGCAGGAGCAGATGACTGTTATTCATGAAAAGGAACAACACATTCCCGGTTCTGTCCAGTACCTCATGAAAAGATATCAGCGCAACCCCCAATGGAACACGGATGATATCGGCATGATGGTATATCATTTCAAAAAAGAGGATGCAAAAGAAAATTACCTGGAGCTGAAGTTTTGTGTAACAGGCAACGTTTACTGTAGTAAGAACGAGATGGAATGTGCGCAGTGTAAGACCGGCGCGGTTAAAGGTTGTAAGGAAAAGATCGATACACTGGATGTACTCAGTTTTCGTTTTTCGACCCTGCATCTTGCGCAGTTCGCCAATTTTGCCAATCCTGGAAACACGCTGACAGACGATATTCTCAACTTCAGACATGCCTCTTCCTTCTCTAAGATATTATCTATTTGCGGAAGAAGTTCTATGGTGCTGGAAGCATTGCTTAACCACAGCTATACAGACAATCTCGAGAACATTTATGTAAATGCGCAAACGCAGATGCTGTTACTGTACAGCCTCGAATGCATGATCGGCGATAAAAATGTGGATGCTTTTCAGTGTAAGTTTTTAGCTAACGACCTGGACCGTGAAAAGATCGTTCGCTCACGTGAAATTCTATTACAGCATATTGGCGAGCCGATCACGATTAAGGAGCTTAGCAAAAAGGTGGCGATCAACGAGTGTTATCTGAAAAAAGGATTCAAAGAATTGTTTGGCACCACCATATTTGACTTTTATCAGAGCCAGCGGATGGAACACGCACGATATCTTTTGTATGAAAAAGGATTAAGCGTTACGGAAGTATCCATGATGCTGGGTTATTCCTCCATCTCCCATTTCTCTACTGCCTTTAAAAAACATACCGGGTTAAAGCCCTGCGAGTTGTTATTGCATTAGCGGTATTTTATTCAAACAAAGCATCCATTGTTAGCTGGTTATCGGCATAGCCATGAAAATATTTATTCTGCTGAACGCCAAAAGTGGTGAGCATCGTTACAAATACCGTTTTTTTTGTTTTGGTTTCTCTTTTGAACGTTTCTTTTTTGCGCTTTAATTCGCCTGCATAGGTATTAGTAATCAGATACCTGCTCTCCGAATATTTAATTTCGCAAAGATTGATCGTATGGTCGCTGCGATCGATCAGTAAATCAATCTGGGCTCCGGGAATATTTTTTTCTACAAACCTCCAGACTGATTCCGTGGTCCGCACTCCGGCAATTCCCAAATGCTTTTTAATCTGTTCTGTGTGCTTTAGGCAAATGCATTCAAAGGCGATCCCACTCCAGCTTTTCCAACCCGGAGAGGAAGTCAGGTGTATCCAGGTATTTGCACCTGGCTTGCTTCCTTGAATATACTTGAGGTAAAACAATGAATATTCATCAGTGAGTTTATAAATGATATCCTTTGTAATTTTGCCGAAGGGGAAATAAGTTGAAATAAATCCGGATTCCACCAGTTCCTTCAGCATCGTGGTAGTGGTACCGCCATTCGTTAATTTACATGCATCAATGATCTGATTGCGAGTTAGCCCTTTTCCTTTTTTGGCCAATGCCTTTATTACTTTCATGTGATCGTCAGCATGATCAAATAATGAACTGTACAGTTTTTCAAATTCATCCCGCAACACCCCATCTTTGGTAAAACAGATCCGGTCAATTCCCTGCGCGGCACTTTCTCCTGGTTGTATATTTTTCAGGTAGTGCGGTATTCCACCCAGGGCCATATAAAATTGCAATACCTGGTAACGGTCCAATTGAACATGCCGGTTTTTCAGATAGCTTTCTGTTTCTCCCAGAGTAAAGGGCAGCAGACGGATAGTTTGCGTAATGCGGTTATGTAACCCACCCTTATTGTCTACGACATTTTTGATCATCCATGATGCGGCTGATCCGCAGATGATGGTCAGTAGGTGACTTTGTTTAACTGCCCAGCTATTCCAGAAGTAACTGAACGCCGACAGGAAGTTCGACCTTGCTGTATCCAGCCATGGCAGCTCGTCGAAGAATAGTACTTTTCTGGTAGAGGTGAGTTGCGTTGATAGCCAGGTCTGCAATTGCATAAATGCTTCACCCCAATCTGCAGGCGCTGCTAAAGGGAGCATACTTCCTGCCACCCGCGTGATTTCGCGGGAAAAGTTGTGCAACTGGTCTTTTGTAGAAGCTCCGTGGCTGCCGGAGAATTCAAAAACCATATTTTTTTCAAAGAGGCTGGTTACAAGAAATGTCTTTCCTACACGCCGTCTCCCGTAAATAGCTACTAATTCCACACTGGGTGAAACAAAAGCCTGCTGAAGAATATCTTTTTCTTTTACTCTCCCTATTAACTTTTCCATTAACGCTATTTAGCTAAAAGTACTATAAATTAGGAGATTTAGCTAAATAGTGAATAAGTTATTCAGCTAAATCAATGATAAATTGAGGGATTTAGCTGATTAGTGGCAGGGACGTAGAAGAATATTTGTGTTTAAACAAATTTCCCGATCAGGCCGCACGAATAAAATAAATGATAACACAACAAGAAAAATATATATTTGATAATCCAGAGTTTTAGCAAATATTTTTTGAGACCATGAATTTAAGCGATTTAAAGTTTGAAAGTGAAATCTTAAAAATATATGATAACAATCTGAATAGGAAAAGCAAAGCGGCCTTGATATCCTTATTTCAAGACATTCCTTCAAATAAAGCTGATGTAATTAATAGGCAAGAAATAATCAATGCATTAATCAATAACTTTACGGACTTTAAAAATATATCATCGCTACGTCTGGACATTGAAGAATCATCAATTTTTACAGACAGCATCATTGGTAGTCACGGTATTTTTATTGCTAAAAAATACCGTGAGATTAGATTAAGATTTTTAATTGACACTAGATATCGATCTCAACTTTTTAGCAAATCCATACAATTCTTGTTCGTTATTAAGCAGTTGTCAAATTGTTACTTCAGTAATATCCGGATTGATCTCTATAAACATGATTTTAGGGAAAAGTTAAAACATCAGCTGTTCACAATAAATTTATTTAAAAAATTTATCGAGGATGAAAATATTTTATTTGGAAATGGTAAAACCAAACTTTATATTGATCTATTAAAGCTAATCTATTCGACCTCGTTGGATGGTACGCTTAAGACATTTTGGAATAATTTTTTTCATTTTGATGCTTACTTATCGGTAGCAGAAACCTCAATAAAATTGAATTTCAAACCTGTCTCATTTTCCGAAAATCAATTTGACATTGAAAATCTTTACCATCCTCTTATTTCAAACCCTGTTAAAAATTCACTAAATACCACTTCGAATGTTATTTTATTGACAGGAGCAAATATGTCAGGCAAATCTACATTCTTCAAAGCACTATCAATTTGCATTTATTTAGGACATTTAGGTTTTAGAGTTCCAGCTCAAAAATGCTCAATTCCATACTTCGATGATATTAATATCTTTTTAAACTCAAAAGACGATCTGGAGAGCGGGTTCAGCCAATTTATGTTCGAATTAAATAATCTTAAGCAAATTGTTGTAAATGCAGAGAATGGGCAACACGTTTATGCTGTAATAGACGAAATGTTTTCCGGAACCAATATTGATGACGCTAGTGACATGTTTGAGATTACCATAAAGGGACTAACAAAATACAGACACTGCTATTTCTTTATTTCAACACATTTCAGCCATCTTGAAAGTTTTGTATTAAGCTGTGGTAAAAATGTATCCACCTACTTTCTTGATGCAAAAATGGAAAATCAGCAACCCGTCTATACTTTTGAATTAAAGAAAGGATGGTCCGATCAAAAATTAGGAAAAATTCTTTTTGAAAACCATGGTTTAGGTAAACTTTTAACTACGTAATATTTATCAGCTTTGAACCGATCAGCAAGTTGTTCAAAATACAAGTTATTGAGTTATGGCCGTATAGGTCTTTGATGAAATAGAACAGGAATGTCTTAGACCCCTAAATAACGAATTATTACTTCGGTTTAAGCAGTGAAAATTTATTGAATGGTTACTGATGATTTTTCCTTTCAGGAATCTTACCGTAAGGACACCAAACTTTCCCTGGCAGCTTCAATTGTTTTATCCAGATCTTCCCGCGTTAACGCGTTGCTGAGAAACCAGCTTTCGAAAGCGGATGGAGGAAGATAAATACCACGCTCCAGCATGGCATGAAAGAACGTATTGAAAAAAGTATTGTCTGCTGCAGAAGCTTCCATAAAATTGGTCACCCGCTTACAAAAATGTACGCTTATCATCGAACCTATACGGTTGATAGTGTATTCCCTTCCTTTAAAAACCTCGTGCAGCCCGGCTTCCAGGTAAGCACCCTTTTCTTCCAGTTCAGTATAAATAGAAGGAGTATCCTTTAATGCTTTTAACAGCGTGTACCCCGCAATCATTGCAATTGGATTGCCACTCAGTGTTCCTGCCTGATACACTTTACCTAAAGGAGCGATATGCGACATGATCTCTTTTCTTCCGCCGAAAGCCCCTACAGGCATTCCGCCTCCGATCACTTTACCATACGTCACCAGGTCGGCATTAATGCCGAGCTTCTCCTGCACGCCCCCTGCCGCGAGCCGAAAACCAGTCATTACTTCATCAAAAATAAATACGATTCCTTCTTCCGTACAGATGGTACGGAGTTGTTTCAGAAAATCTTTTTCAGGAAGCACACATCCCATATTTCCCGCTACCGGTTCGATAATGAGCGCTGCAATTTCGCCCCGGTGTTTTTCCACCAGACCTCTTACCGCGTTAAGATCGTTGTATGGAGCCGTCAGTGTATCCAGGGCTACACCTTCCGTTACGCCCGGCACAACCTTGATATCCAAAGTTGCCAGTCCACTTCCGGCCTTCACTAAAAACGAATCGGCATGGCCGTGATAACACCCTTCGAATTTGATAATTTTATTTCTTCCGGTATATCCTCTTGCCAGCCGGATAGCACTCATGCAGGCTTCGGTGCCACTGTTCACCATCCTCACCAGGTCTATATTCGGAGCCATACTTTTAATCAGTTCGGCTACTTCGATTTCAATTAAAGTGGGTGCCCCAAATGAAGTGGAGTCCATTACCTTTTCCCGGATCGCTTTGATCAGTGGCTCATACGCATGCCCAAGAATCATCGGCCCCCAGGAATTGATATAATCGATGTATTTATTTCCATCCTCATCGTAGAGATAAGCGCCTTTTGCTTTTTTAATAAACAGGGGTGTACCACCAACACTTTTAAATGCACGGACAGGTGAATTAACACCTCCCGGAATAGATCTTGAGGCTCGGGCAAATAATTCTTCGCTTCGGGTCATAATTATTTTGTTCAGTTTATTAATCGGGCAGCGTCTTTTGCAAAGTAGGTAGCGATCAGCACAGCACCTGCTCTTTTTATGGAGGTGAGTGTTTCCAGGATGGCTTTATCTTCCTGGACCCATCCCATCCTTGAAGCAGCTTTGATCATGGCATACTCCCCGCTCACCTGGTATGCACTAACGGGTACCTGTACACTATTCGTTATTTCCCGGATGATATCCAGGTACGCAAGCGCCGGTTTTATCATAACAATATCTGCTCCCTCTTCCACATCAAGCAGTGTTTCTTTGATGGCTTCTTTCCGGTTGGCGTAATCCATCTGGTAGGTTTTTTTATCTCCAAACCCCGGCGCACTGTCCAGCGCATCCCGAAAAGGCCCGTACAAACAGGAAGCATATTTAGCGCTGTAACTCAGAATACCTGTTTTTGTAAAACCGTTTTGTTCAAGGCCTTCGCGTATCGAACGGATCCTGCCATCCATCATATCGCTGGGGGCTACAAAGTCTGCTCCCGCAGCAGCATGGCTCACACTCATTTCTGCCAGCACCTTCACTGTTGCATCGTTCACGATCTCGGTGCCTTCCACTATGCCGTCGTGTCCGAACGAAGAGTAAGGGTCGAGTGCAACATCCGTCATCACCAGCATACCCGGCTGCGCCTCTTTTACCGCACGGATCGCGCGCTGCATCAATCCATCAGGATTAAGCGCTTCGGTGCCTTTGTTGTCTTTGCGGTCGTCCTCGCATTTAATAAAAAGCAACACTGTTTTTATGCCCAGGCTCCACAATTCATCTATCTCTTTCTTTATCTGGTCAAGGCTCATCCGGAAATACCCCGGCATAGAAGTTATTTCTTCTTTGGAAGCATTTCCTTCGGTAACGAATAGGGGAGCTATAAAATCAGATGGGCGCAGGATAGTTTCTGCCACCATGGTTCTGATAGCAGGAGACTGACGTAATATTCGATATCTGTGTAACATGTTTTATTTGGATTTAATCCAGTCCCTCGGTTTTAAAAATTCCAGCAGTTCGGCTTCCTTGCTGCCAGCGGCGGGATGATGATCGTATTCCCAGCGTGCTCTTGGAGGCATGCTCATCAGAATAGATTCAATACGTCCATTGGTTTTGAGTCCGAATAAAGTACCACGGTCGTGCACCAGGTTAAATTCCGCATATCGTCCACGCCGGATCTCCTGCCACTCTACCTGCTCTGAACCGAAAGGAATATTTTTTCTTTTTTCGACAATTGGTAAATAAGAAGGAAGAAACGCATTGCCGTTGGCCTGCTGAAAAGCCAGTAACCTGCCGGCATCGTCACCGTCTGCCGGGCGAAGGTAATCATAGAAAACGCCTCCGATGCCGCGCGCTTCGTTGTTGCGGTGTTTGTTCACAAAATAGTTATCACACTGGTCTTTGTATTTCGGATACAATTCCTGTCCAAATGGATCCATCGCCGATTTTAATGTGTGGTGAAAATGGCTGCCGTCTTCTTCAAATATATAGTAAGGGGTAAGATCGGATCCGCCGCCAAACCAGGTGTCAACGATTTCTCCGTTGCCATCCGAGAGTTCGAAATACCGCCAGTTGGCATGAACAGTGGGCACAAACGGATTTAACGGATGCAGCACGAGTGACAATCCGCAGGCAAAAAAATGACTGCCTTCTGCATTAAATGCTTCCCGCATCGCCTGTGGTAATTCTCCATGCACGGAAGATGTATTTACACCGCCCTTATCAAATATTTTTCCCCTGGAAAGTACTCTCGATATTCCACCACCACCTTCAGGCCGTTTCCAACGGTCTTCGTCAAAATTTTTATCTCCTTCTACTGCTTCTATTGCACTGCAGATCGTGTTCTGAAGGCCGAGAATATAAGTATAGAAGGGCTCTTTAACAGACATAATAGTTATTTACGATTCTTCCCGTAGTTATGTAGAGGGTTGTGTTGAAGAATACTTTTTTTAATTTTCTTTTATGCTTCCATATTCTTTTACGGCATCTACAAATGCTCTTGCATGATCTACCGGTACATTAGGCAATATTCCATGACCCAGGTTGGCAATATACCGGTCAGGGCCAAACGCTTTGATCATTTCTTTTACAGAACGTCTGATTTCGGGGATAGGACTTAACAAACGTGCAGGATCAAAATTTCCCTGCAGTGTTATTTTATCTCCGGCAAGCTCCCGGCCACGGGAGGCGCTTACACACCAGTCTATGCCCAGTGCATTTGTACCGGTTTCACTCATTTTATCCAGTGCAAACCAGGCACCTTTTGCAAATAATATAGTAAGCGTTTCCTCTTTCAGGGCAGTAATGATCTGCCGGATATACTGTAATGAAAATTCTTCAAAATCCGACGGACTCAGCAGTCCGCCCCAGGAATCGAAGAGCTGTACCACATCTGCCCCCGCCTTTGCCTGCCCTTTGAGGTAGGCAATAGTAGTATCGGTAATCATCTGCAACAGACGATGTGCCGTTTCAGGTTGCGTAAAACAAAAAGCCTTGGCTTCATCAAATGTTTTAGAGCCCTTGCCCTGCACCATATAACAAAGCAGGGTCCAGGGAGCACCGGCAAAACCGATCAGCGGAACCCGGCCTGCAAGGGTTTTTTTTGTGAGACTCAACGCGTCGAAAACATAGCCGAGTGATTCCTGAACATCCGGAATTCTTAACCGTCCGATGTCTTTGTATTGTTTAACAGGGTCAGGTAAAAAAGGACCCTTGCCTTCTATCATTTGCACTTCAAGACCCATAGCCTGCGGCACCACCAAAATATCAGAGAAAATAATTGCTGCATCTACACCTACCTGTTCAACAGGTTGTATGGTAATTTCTGTTGCGAGCTCAGGCTTCTGACAGCGTTCAAAAAAAGAATATTTTTCTTTTAGCTTTCTATAATCCGGTAAATACCGTCCTGCCTGACGCATCATCCACACCGGTGGCCGTTCCACTTTTTCCTGCCTCAGCGCGCGTAGCAGCAGATCATTTTTTAAATTACTCATCATTGGTTTTTATATAAGCTAAAATTGTTGCTATCATATTTTCTTCGGAAGCTTTTTCACAGGTAATAATAGTATTGCCTGCAAACTTTTTTAAGCTTTCACTGGTAGTAGAACCAATAGAAAAGAAGATAGTTTTATCATCGGCTACATTTACTGAAAAATAACTGTATACGGCACTGGGGCTGAAAAAAGCAATCCCGTCAAAGTGCCCGCTGATTTCTTCGGGAGATAGTTTTGTTTCATATACCACCACTTCTTTTACTTCAATATTTTCCTCCTTTAACTGATCCGGCAATTCATCTCTTCGTTTATTGCCGCAGAAAAATACAATTTCGGTATCGGTATTTGTTTCAATGATCAACGATGCCAGGGCTTCTGCATTTTGTGCAGTACCGGACAAGCGCGCTTCACCAAAGCAATCCTTTACCTGTTGCAGTGTAGCGCCATCTGTGCAATAGATCTTCCAATTCGTTTCTCTTCCGTTGAGTAAATCACTGACAATACGAACTGCATTTTTACTGGTAAATACCACGCTGGCAGTAGTATTGGCGATCTCCGTGACGTTTTCCTTCTCATCACATGCCGATATCGAAATGAACGGAATCTGCACCAGTTCCAACTCCTGCTTTGCTTTTTCGAGCAGTGCAGGCTCAATTTCTTTCGTGATCAGCACTTTGAAATTTATCATAATGCAGACATTTGCTGCCTGATCATCCTGTTAATTTCTCTGCCACCATTTTCCAGTATTTCTTCTGCACACCGTAATCCGATCTGGTCACTGTCTGCCAGTGGAGAATCTTTTTCGATCTCCGCTTTTTTGACTCCGTCGGGAGAGTATATATTTCCTTTAAAGAATATCCTGCCGTCTTTAATTTCTGCCAGGGCACTTACAGGAGTAGAGCATCCTCCCAGTAATCCGCGTAAAAAAGTTCTTTCAATAGCGGTGCACAAAGCGGTGTCTTTATCATTTAAGTTTTTGCAGGCCAACAAAACAGGTTCATCCTGCTTACGTGCTACAATAAGGATGGCTCCCTGCGCAGGGGCGGGCAACATCCAATCCAGCACCACACTGTTCTCTGGCCGGAGACCTATCCTTTCCAGTCCGGCCTGTGCAAATATGGCCGCATCCCATTTTCCCGTCTGCAGTTTTTGTAAACGTGTTTGCATATTGCCCCGAAGATTATGAATAACATGCCTGGGGTACCGGTGAAGCCATTGCGCCCGTCTGCGGATGCTACTGGTGCCGATATGTCCGGTATACTCTATATCTTCTAAAAAAGCATTACCCGCTTTTATCACTAGCAGATCATTTACTTCGCCTCTCCGGAGTACTGCAGCCTGGATAATGCCGGCCGGCAGTTGCGTAGGTACATCTTTCATGGAGTGTACGGCAATATCGATCTTATTATTCAGCAGGGCAAAGTCGAGGCTTCGGGTAAATATTCCCTGAACGCCAATTTCATACAAGGGAGTGACCAGATCGAGATCTCCTTCACTTTTAATGTAAACCAATTCCGAATGATGCCCTCCGGCCAGTAATAATTTTTGAACTTCTGTAGCCTGCCATACCGCTAATCGGCTCTCTCTTGTTCCTATCCGTATAGGTGTGAACATGGTCATTAATTTACTCCTGCCGTCATGAAATCATTGATCGCTTCAATATAATGGCATCCGCGTTGATTTTTATGCCGCATTTTTACCGCCATTACATTGATCACTTTCTGAATTCTTTCCTGATGGTCGGACAATGGAGCGTCTGTGCACAGCCCGGTGCTGCGGGTGAAGAATACCGGGTTGCCGTGAATTTCCTGAAGTTTTGTTTTCACTGCTTTTAGTACCGGCACATGCCTGCGCATTTCATGCCATTCCATAAACTCCCGTATATGCGCTGCAATGATCTTGCTGGCCTTTGGCACTTCCGCTTTTCTTTTATGCAGTGTTTTATCTTTTATTTTCGATAATTCATCTACGTTGACCAGTGTTATACCCGGAAGAAACTTCGCGGAGGCCTCTACGTTATAAGGGATGGAAAGATCAATCAGTAATTTTTCGCCATGGCCTGCCAGGTCTTCTGTAAGAATGGAAGGCGATGAGGCATTGGTAGCAACCAAAATGATATCTGCGGTTTTTACCTGTTCTTTCAGAGAATCGAAAGGTGCAAAATTTAATCCCAGTTCCTGGGCCAGCAGCCTGGCTTTTTCATCAGTCCGGTTGATCAGCGTAATATTTTTGGTAGGCAGATAGTCGACCAGATTTTTACAGGTATTGCGTCCGATCTTGCCAATGCCGGAGAGCAGTATTTTTTTATTATCCAGGTCTTTTACCTGCTGACGGATGTATTGAACGGCAGAAAACGATACCGAAACGGTACCTCCGCTAAGTCCTGTCTGATTTTTAATGGTTTTAGACGACTGAAGCACCGAGTTAAACAATCTTTCCGTGAAGGCACCGATGCCCGACCGTTCTTTAGAGAATTTTATAGCCTGTTTTATTTGGCCCACAATTTCATAATCACCCAGGATCTGGGAGTCGAGGCCTGCAGATACATTGTAGAAATGTTCGATCGCATCCATTCCCTGCCGGATATAAGCCCGTGCGTTAAATGTTTCTTTGGAGCCTGCCGTGTGTTTGCACAACAGGTTAACGAGGACCTGCGGATCTGAAGCGATCCCGTAAATTTCTGTACGGTTGCAGGTGGATAGAATAAAGATTTCCCGGATACCTGATTGCAGGGACTGCGCAAGAATAAGAGAATAATTTTCAGGGCCTACAGCAAACTGTCCTCTGATGGCGGCGTCCGTTTTTTTATAATTAATTCCTGCTACAATAAATCCCGATATGTCCTGGTGGTGTAGTCCTTCCATTCTCTTTATCAATCAATACGAGCAAAAGTACTTTCGGAAACCTGAACACCAGTATTTTTGTGTCATTACAATGTCATTTCATAATTTTTTGTTTTCTAAACTTTAATTTTGCGTCTGCATTATGACAAATAAAACCAAACGTGGAATACTGCTGATGAATCTGGGTTCTCCGGATTCTACCGCAGTAAGTGATGTAAAAAAATACCTGACACAGTTTCTGATGGATGAACGGGTGATCGATAAACCCTGGCTGCTGAGAGCATTGCTCGTGCAGGGAATTATTGTTCCTTTTCGCGCAGCCAAATCTGCAGAAGCATATAAAACCGTATGGACAGCAGAAGGTTCTCCTTTGATCGTGCTCAGCAGGCAGCTGGAGCAGGCGCTTCAGCTGGAGGTGACGGAGCCAGTGGAAATAACCATGCGCTATGGTAATCCAACCCCTGAAGCGGCATTTGATAATCTGCTAAAAAAAATGCCTGATCTCGAAGAAGTGATCGCTATCCCGCTTTATCCGCATTACGCAATGTCCTCCTTCGAAACCGCCGTAGCGTATGCCAAAGAAGTGCATGTCAGGAAGAAGTACCCATTCGCGCTTAACTTTATAAAACCTTATTACGATCAACCTGAATATATCGATGCGCTGGCCGACCGTATGAAAGCGTACATCGACCGCCCATACGATCATCTTCTGTTCAGCTACCATGGGGTTCCGGGCCGACACCTTGTGAAGAGCGATGTTACCGGCAACCACTGCCTTCAATCGCCGGACTGCTGCGAAGTTCCTTCGCCGGCGCACGAGTATTGCTACCGGCACCAGTGTTTAACAACCATGAGGCTTGTTACAGAAAAACTGGGTATTCCAAAAAATAAGTACAGTGTGTCGTTCCAGTCCAGGCTGGGCAAGGGATGGCTGGAACCTTTTACAGATATACGCCTGGAGGAAATGCCGAAGGAAGGAATTAAAGATCTGTTGATCATCTGTCCTGCATTTGTAAGTGATTGCCTGGAAACACTGGAAGAAATTGCGATTCGCGGAAAGGAGAGTTTCATGGAAGCAGGGGGAGAACACTATGAAATGATCCCTTGCCTCAATACACATCCGTTATGGATCAGGGCATTGTCGGGCTGGATCAGTGATTACAGTGCGGGCAATAAGCAGATGTTGCTGCCGGAAGAGGCAGCTGGATGATCTGAAAATCGTTGCATGTATTTATATATCAAAGCACTCCATATTATTTTTGTTGTAACCTGGTTCAGTGGCTTATTCTACATTGTACGGCTATTTATCTACAATACGGAAGCCGGTGCCAGGCCGGGGCCGGAAAAAGAAATCCTGCAAAAGCAGTTTAGCATCATGATCAAAAGGTTATGGTATGGCATCACCTGGCCCTCGGCTATTCTGACACTTATATTAGGATCCTGGATGTGGGCACTTATGGGGTCTACTCCCGGGTGGCTGGTGGCTAAGCTGGCTTTTGTAGGCGGATTGTTTCTGTATCATCTTTCTCTTCATATTATTTACCGGCAGCAACTTTCTGGTATTTTCAAATATTCTTCCCAGCAATTGCGCATCTGGAATGAGGTAGCCACCATTTTTTTAGTAGCGGTAGTGATGATCGTAGTGGTAAAGCAGTCTATGAGCTGGGTCTGGGGACTGGTTGGGTTAACGCTTTTTGTGATTGTTCTGATGAGCGCCATCCGGATATACAAAAAAATAAGAAGTAAATAATAAAGCCTTTCATGTACAGCTGTATAGGCTCCCGAAGAATATAGGGGAAAGGAGAAGTAAATGAGCCCTTCACGTAAAGCTATATAAACCAAAAAGATATAGAGAAAAAGAAGTAAACAATAAAGCCTTCCTGAGGGGAAGGCTCTATATACCTGTCGCAGTCTTTCATGAAACTGGCCACTAACATTTGGTTTTCCGGATATTGAACTATTTCCTTATGGTTTTTCATAAGGAACGATCAGATCAAAAACGGGTGACATCCCAGGAAGAAAATGATGGTTAGCAAATCGCTGGTAGTTGCGGATATTTACAGGATTGGAAAAATCGTTTTTAGTTGAAATACTGGAAGAGCGGAATTAATAGGATGGGAGAAAAAGTAATTCTTAGGATAGCTGATCAAAAAGTATAAAAAAAGGAAAGGGGAGTAGGAATACTCCCCTTATTAACCCCTAAACCCTAAACCGTAGAAAAAAAATGTTTCAGGACTGAATATCTTAAATAGTCTTGTTTTACTACTCTTTTAATCCCGCACATAAACCCATAAACTATGCCAAAAGCAAATTTTGGTGGAAAACTCTTGTATGAAAGCCAACTTAAACGAATTTTTATCATTTATCGGGAACTGCATTATTCTGTAGCTTTGCACACTTTTTTATTACTGATATATGGCAGCGAGATACAGAGAATTTTCAAAGTTGAACCTACCTTCCATCGAAAAGGAAGTGCTGGCTAAATGGACGTCGATCCAGGCGTTTGAAAAGAGCGTTTCACTCCGGGATGGCGCTACTCCATTTGTGTTTTATGAAGGTCCTCCCAGTGCCAACGGACTTCCAGGGATCCATCACGTGATCAGCCGATCGCTTAAAGATCTGGTATGCCGGTATAAGACCATGAAAGGCTTTCAGGTAAAACGTAAAGGGGGTTGGGATACCCATGGACTTCCGGTAGAGCTGGGTGTGGAAAAGGAACTGGGCATCACAAAGGAAGACATTGGTAAAAAGATATCGGTAGAAGAGTACAATCAAAAATGCCGCGAAGCAGTGCTTCGATATAAGGATAAATGGGATGATCTTACCCGGAAAATGGGATACTGGGTAGATCTGAATGAGCCCTATGTCACCTTTCAGAACAATTATATAGAAACCCTTTGGTGGATATTAAAAGAACTCTATAAAAAGGGACTTCTTTACGAAAGTGTAAGCATTCAGCCTTATTCTCCCGCTGCCGGCACGGGCCTGAGCTCTCATGAACTTAACCAGCCCGGAACCTATAAAATGGTGAAGGATACTTCGGCAGTAGTAATGTTCAAGGCTGTAAAGAATAAAAAATCCGATTTTCTGTTTAAATTTCTGGCAGATAAAACAGAAGAACTGTTTTTTCTGGCCTGGACCACCACTCCCTGGACCCTGCCTTCCAATCTGGGCCTGACCGTAGGTCCGAATATCGGGTACGTACTAGTCAGGACCTTTAATGCGTATA
>JAYUXA010000161.1:0-15514 GCA_043753245.1 Chitinophagaceae bacterium | reverse complement strand
GTCAGCAATACAACGCCTGCTACAAAATAAGAAAAAGCAACTATGGATTTAAGCCATCCGGAGAAGGTCCAGGGAAACTTATTCTGTTTAATTCGGGAAGTAATTAACCTATAAAACAGAAAAGGAATGAGTACCTGCGACATCAATACCAGGCAAACAATACCTATGATGGAAATAAATGCAATAGACCGGAGTGCAGGATGTTCGGCAAAAATCAGCACCCCTAATCCGGAAATAGTGGTAATAGCGGATAAAAATATAGAGGACTTAAAGGAGGAAAGGTTTCTTTTTCCTTTTTTATACTGCTGCAGCAAACCATCCATAATAAATAAGCTGTAATCATCTCCCAGGCCAAAAATAAGAGCGGAGATAATAATATTTACAACATTAAAGCGGATATCTAATAAAGCCATAATTCCCATAATCCATATCCAGCTGATAAGCATGGGAATAAAAGAAACCAGCGTAAGCTCTATTCGGCCATACATGACGAGCAATACCACAAATACGAGCACCGAGGTAAGTAAAGCGATACGGCTAAAATCAGAAGTGACAATATCGATGAATTTAGTGGTCAGGTATTGTTTGTCAACCACTGTAATATCCGCATCATTTTCAAATTCCTTGTAAACAGCCTGCCTGTTTTCGTATGCCACCTTCACTATCGTAACCACTGTTGCCTTGCCTGGTTGCTCTGTAATAAAATCATCCAGAAAACCCTTTCTGAATCCGGCAGGCGCACTCTGGTCTGCTGTCGTATACGTTGTATTCAAGCGCTCTTTGATCCTATCAAAGGCTTGTGGTTTAAACCCCAGGGCAGTCCCTTCTTTTTCAAGAGTTGCAAAAAGTTGCTGCTTTTTCCCGGAAGTCCAGTAGGCGTTCCAACGATTGATTCTTTCCTTTTGTAAGGAATCGGAAAGAATCAAAGCCGACACGCCCGAATATTTTTTCACAATATTTTTGTCCTTCAGCAATTCAATCCGGGCAGACAGGTTCTCATTTTTTTTCAGCGCTTCATTTAATGTTTTTCCTTCTGCCACCAGATAAATGGATTGAAGTGCATAGGCATTTATCTGATTAAGCTTTGCTTCAGCATCGCGGAGTTTACCGGACATGTAATTCATGTTCATCATGTCGGACTCAAAACTGATATTTCGGGCAGTATGGGCAAACACTCCTGTTAGAAGAAAAATAGCAAACACGAAGTATTTATTATATTCCGGCTGGTAAGCAGCAATTTTATCGATCCACGAAGATCTTTCAGGTTGGTGGAGCGTGCTGGTCTTTGCTGTTCTTATAAAATGGGGTAAAAATAATAAGGAACAGATGATTGCACCTATAAGACTCATTGCAGCAAAGAGGCCCAGATCTTTTAACATTTCAGATTCAGCAAACTCCAGGCATAAAAACCCTCCTATAGTGGTGAGGCTGCCCACCGTCAGCGGACGGGCCAGATCGATGATAACCTGCTCAATACGTTTAGTATGGCGGTGGTGATTGAATACATGTAAAGAATAATTAACCGCTATTCCCAGAATTACTGAGCCGGTTCCTAACGCAATAACGGAAATACTCCCCTGAATAAAATAAATGACCGTCAGCGAAAACAATGCCCCGAACAATACCGGCATCAAGATAACAACCGGCGCGCGCTTTTGCCTGAAATAAAAGCCCAGAAAAACAATAAGAAAAACTACAATTATTCCCTGCGTCAGTATGGTGTCTTTTCTTAACGTCAGTGCATTGCCTACGGAAACTGCCGTAGCGCCAAAATAAGAGGCTGTAACCTTTTTATATTCAGGTGTATCGAGACTGTTGATAATACTGTCGAGCCCCTTAAGCAATAAAACATTTTTTCCGGTATTGCCAGGTGCAAACTCCGGAGTAATAAAAAGCATAAGGGTTTTATGGTCCTTTGTAATGATATAACCATCGTACAACTCAAAGTTTTCATCGTACTGCAGTTGCTGCAGTTTTTGTAACGCTAAAAATGAAATACCCACCGGGTCATTGCTGATCATTTCCTTCATCGCAATACCGGATGGAGCAGTAAGTGTTCTCAAATGCTGCTGAAGAGATGCTTTTACTCCAGCTGGGGTAATCAGAGCATTTATTTGTTGGTAGTCTTTTTCGTTCAGGTAAACCGGCAGCTGGTCACCAATGGTACTAAACAGGTTCATGACCAGCTCATCATCCACCCGGCCATTAACTTTTCGTATATAGGGACCAAGTTTTTGCTGGATGCCGGTGGAAAACTGATCTGCATAAGCTACTAAAGCTTCCGGCTGTTCCACCAAAGTATCCTTCAGGGAAACTATTACCACCAGCCGGTCTATGAATTTGGAATCCTGAAAAACCTGATTAAGCTTTTCAATTTTTTTATCTTTAGGAAGTATTTTAGAAATGTCTTCCTCAAATCTAACCTGAAGGGCAAACCAGGCAATGAATAAAAAGCTTAACGAAAAGATAATAAAAAATACCGGGCGGTGTTTCTCAAAAAACCTGTAAACGTTCAGAAAAACTTTTTCCATAGGGTAAGAACTTTATTACGCCACCAATGGTTTTCGTTTGATCATTTTCAACACCACAAAAGTAATCATGCCTGCCAGGGTTGCTGCCAGAACAGCCAGGCTCATGCTTCCATAAAAATACTGTGTAAGATGAGCACGGATCGATTCACGGGAGATGTTGTCAGTGAACTTCAGCTGGTGCGCATCTGCTCCCATCCATACCTCTCCCAACTTATAGCTGCAAAAAATAATTAGGGGGATCATAGGTGGAATACTGATGTTCGCTCCTACAATGACAAGGGCTTTATTAAGCCGGAACAGTATACTCAGGAAAATGGCAGAGCCCAACTGGAAACCCCATATAGGAATGATGCCCATAAAAACCCCAAATGCTATGGATACTGATTTAAGTTCATCAGAATGATTGGAATGAAAAAGATGCCGCCTAAAGAATTGTTCAACTTTTTTTTTTGATATCCCCCGTATAAAGTCACGCGGTTTAATATAAACGAGCGCAACGATCACCAGGAACGTATTTAAAATACTTATTCTGGTAAAATCGGTAACGGGTCTGAAATGAGAAATACGTTCTTTCTTTGGGGAATAGTAAACAGTAACAGGCACCGAATCCACTTTTATTCCTTTCCACGCAGCCCGCACGAGTACTTCAATTTCAAATTCAAATTTGCGGGTAATAAAAGATATGTCCTTAATTAATACCAGTGGATATAAGCGGTAACCGGTTTGAGTATCAGGGCAGTCAATTCCTGTTTCTACTTTAAACCAAAAATTCGAAAACCGGTGTCCGAAATTACTTTTTGCAGGGATGGATGCCTGGTTCATGTTTCTTGCCCCCATAATTATAGCATCAGGAACTGTTTGCAGTTTATTGATGAATACAGGAAGATCTTCTGCGAAATGCTGCCCATCGGAATCTATCGTAATAGCATAACGGTAATCCTGTTGAATAGCATAGGAAAATGCTTGCCGGAGTGCCCATCCCTTGCCCATATTCCTGGGATAACTGATCATTTGAACATAAGGAAATTTTGCAATGATATCCGGAGTATCGTCTGTTGACCCATCATTTACCACAATAATATGGTCACTATACTCCGACACTGAATGTATTAGCCCTGCAAGTGTGGCTGCATTATTATATGTGGGAATGATCACACACACGTGTTTATCATCGAACTGTTCCCGGATAGCTTTAAAATCAGTCATTTATTCACAAAATATTGATCGGTTTCTTACTGGTTTTTCCAAAGATATTTAATTCCCGGGCTAACTGTGCAGGAATTGATTTTCAGGAGATTAAAAACTTTTTGTTGCTTGTTTTACCAAATCTTAAACTACTTTGGGCCGCGGTCTTAAAAAAACCATGCTAAAAGATGAAGATTTTCAGAAATGGTTTTTTTTATATGAGCATCATCGGAGGATTTTCTGCCCTGATGTATTTTATATTTCGTTCAGGAAAGGAGTTGGAATCTGGAAAAGTGCTGGTGATTCCCCACACCGGGAAGAGCCAGTGGATGGAATTCATGGATTCAATGTCGGACAACTTACAACATCCACTGGCGATTCTTCTGGCACAGATCATCACTATCCTTCTTGTGGCCAGGCTGCTCGGAGGCCTTTGCCGCAGAATTGGGCAACCGGCTGTAATAGGTGAAATTATTGCAGGAATTCTTTTAGGGCCTTCTTTCCTGGGTAATTACTTTCCGGAATTTTCATCCGTGCTGTTCCCTGTGAAATCACTTGGTAACCTTAGTTTTTTAAGCCAGATCGGGTTGATCCTGTTTATGTTTATTATCGGTATGGAGCTGGATCTGACTATGCTTAAAAATAAAGCAAAGGAAGTGGTGATCATCAGCCATGCAAGTATTATCGCACCATTTACGTTGGGAATAGGGCTTGCTTATTTTACCTACTCATCCTTTGCACCTGCAGGCATTCAGTTCTCTTCCTTTGGATTATTTTTTGGTATAGCTATGAGTATAACTGCCTTTCCGGTATTGGCACGCATCCTTCAGGAACGTAAGCTTCAACAAACCAGAATAGGAGCGATGGTAATCACCTGTGCCGCAGCAGATGATATAACGGCCTGGTGCTTACTGGCAACGGTGATTGCAATTGTAAAAGCCGGAAGTTTTGTCAGTGCACTGTACATCATTGCACTTGCCGCTGTTTATTTATTGGTCATGATCAGGGTGATCACTCCCCTGTTAAAACGGATAGCCGGTTCTTTAGTGCAGAACGAAATCCTGAACAAATCGCTGATGGCCATCTTTTTTTTAACGCTGTTACTTTCTGCTTACGCTACAGAAGTGATCGGCATTCATGCTTTATTCGGGGCCTTTATGGCCGGCGTTGTGATGCCCGGAACTATGGGTTTTAAAAAGATCATCATTGAAAAAATCGAAGACATTACACTATTGCTTTTGCTTCCTTTATTTTTTGTATACACCGGATTGCGTACGGAAATAGGGCTGCTTACCAATATTTATCTCTGGCAAATCACCGGGCTGATCATACTCATAGCGGTGATGGGAAAATTTCTTGGAAGCGCGCTGGCGGCCAGGTTTGTAGGACAAACCTGGAAAGACAGTCTTACCATTGGTGCATTGATGAATACAAGGGGACTAATGGAACTGATTGTATTGAATATAGGGTACGACCTGGGAGTGCTCAATCCGGTTGTTTTTACTATGATGGTAATTATGGCATTGCTCACTACCTGTATGACGGGACCTTCCTTAACATTAATAAACAGGATCTATAAGAACCGGATCTAGTGGTTACGGTTATTTAGCCGCTTCAACCAACAAGAAACTATGCTGCAATCCTCTGAACGTATTGTATATCAGAATCCTTTTAACCGCTCCTGGTGTTCCGTATTTTAACAGGTGCAGTAGTATTGTATTTCTTTTCAGCAGTTCACAGGCAAGCCATAATGCAGCTGCAGTAACTGTAGCATATTCACCAAATAAGTGTTTAAAACGAGCCACCGGGACACCCGGGCCCGTAACCGATTCGCAGCAAGTATAATAATTTTGCATACGGCTATCTCCATTTTCTCCGCTTAATAACAGGTCTACCTGTTCGCCCTCCGGAACATATAATTTCAGAAAATTTTTAAGCTCGTCACTAATAAACTGTTCATCACTGGCCTGCATCGTATGGATTGCTGTGAGCGTAGCAAGGGCATTGATAGGATTGCTGGTGATGCTGAACATTGCGGCACCTTCACCGGCCATGCTTGAAATAGAATGGGAACGGTACAGATCCTTATTAGAGACAGCCTCTTTTTTATACCAGTTTCCCAGAAAGTCGATATTGTAATTATAAGCAGATATTTCGTCCAGCCCACCGACAATATAATGATGTTCCGGATTTTCTTTGAGCAGCATATCTGCGTCTGTCAGCGCATTCTCAAAAGACAAACCCCGGTGTACATGTGTAGTATTGTATCCCGTGTTTTTAGTTAGCAGTCCCACCTGTGCAGCAATTGCATTAGGAGTGCTCTGAACAAAATTAGTTGGCGTAAGCATGCCTTCCTTAAACTCCATGATCTGATTTAAAAAACTAATGCAGCCTTCCATTCCACCCATAGCGGTACCGATGATTATTCCATTCAGGGGCCCGGTGTCTTTTTTCTGAAGCAAGGGCATTGCTGCTCCAACACCCATCCGCACGGCCTTTCCCATTCTCCGCAAAATGTTAACCGGGATCCCTTCGTAAGAAGGTTCTATGGCGTATAATTTGTTATTGACCGATTCTTTCAGTTCATCGATACCATTTGGCGTGAGGGTATCCTGTGGCGATATACAAAAAGTTTGATGAATGCATAACATAGGGTCAGGCTTTAGTGAAAATCAATGAAGTACAGTTGCCTCCAAAACCGAATGAGTTGGACATCACCTGATTCAGGGTTGTTTTGGTGTAGGTTAGAACAGGAATTAAACCAGTAGTATCTATAGGATTCGTGAAATTCAGCGAAGGATACATTTCCTGGTTAGAAAGATTCAGTACACTATACACCGCTTCAAGCGCGCCTGAAGCACCCAGCGTATGGCCTGTGTTGGATTTTGTAGAAGCGAAAGGTGGTGGCGCAGTAAATAACCGGAGTATCGCATTACTTTCCACCTGGTCATTATTGTCTGTGGCGGTTCCATGCGCATTAATGAAATCAATATGGTCTGGTAAAAGACCAGCCTGATCCAGGGCACCCTTCATAGAAAGATAAGGCCCGTCCCCACTTTCCGATAAGGAGGATGGATGATAGGCGTCGTTGGCGTTGCAATACCCTGTTAGTGCAGCATATACTTTTTTGCCTGCTGTATCTTCCTCTTTTTCCAATACTAAAAATGCACCTGCTTCTCCCAGGTTCAATCCCTTTCTGTCTTTATCAAAAGGCGTACAGATCTCCGGTGATAATATATACAAGGAATTAAACCCATTGATAGTGAATTTTGAAATACTGTCAACACCACCAACAACAGCTCTTTTTACTATTCCGTTTTTTATCAGTCTGGCACCATACATTATAGCATTGGCCGATGAGGAGCAGGCTGTGTTAATAGTATTATTTATGCCTTTCATCTTATAACGGGAATGCAGATATATATTTATTGACGCACAATCATACGAAGACAAATATTCCGATCCTTCTCCATTATTGTTAGCATCGCTGTGTAATTGATCGGTCAAACACATTCCTCCTACAGTGGTGGCTCCGATAAGAGCGGTACTGAAGTCGCTAACTTTTTCCGCAGTTAATCCGCTGTCTGCAATTGCTTCCTTAAAGGCATGCAATGCCAGTAAAGTGGTTCTGGTGATACCCGCGTCGCAGGCCTGGAGACGGTTTTTTAATTCTTCGGTACTTATTCTGACTTGTCCGAATGGCAGTTTTCCCGCAAATCTTGATGGGAAGGAAGGATCAATAGGTTTAATGCCGCAATACCCATTTATCAGGGACAACCGGTTTTCCTCCACCGTATTTCCAATTGGGCTGATGACACCAATGCCCGTAACGACAATCCTGCTCAATGAAAAGTATTATTTTGTTCTATGTAGTTCAATGTATGCTGCCATGGAATTAATATCCGCTAAAATTTTCCTTCCTTCTTTCGGATCCTGGATTTTTATACCATACTCCCTGCCCAGTAAAACGATCAGTTCGATGGAGTCGATCGAATCCAGTCCCAATCCGGAGCCAAACAAAGGTTCATCGTCTTTAATATCTTCAGGGTTGACTGAAATGAGGTTTAAAAACTGGACGATCTGTCGTTTTAATTGTTGCTTCAATTCAATTGTGTCCATTTTATATTTAAATTAAATGCTTCTTTTTCAGCCCCCAAAGAGCAATAAGCTGTATCGATATTGTTATGATAATTAAAGGTAAGATATTCATAAAAATATCCTTTACCCTGCCGCCCTCTAAAAATAGCCCGTAAAAGGCTTCCAGACACCAATGCAATGGAGAAAGTTTCATAACGATCCTGAATGAAGCCGGCATAGCAAAGGAAGGAACCAATAACCCCCCTACTGCTGCCATCAGGACTACTGATACTGCGCCAATACCATTCGCCTGTTCCTGAGTATGCGCAAACACACCAATGCAGATGGCGAAACTTACCGCACACCAGCCGCAGAGGAGTGAAACGAGAAACAAACCCGTAAGATCTGCAGGAAGATTCAAACCTGGCAAACCCATCACAGGAAATAAATAAATGCCGATAGCAAATATAACAACAGCCTGCACCATGGTTACAAAAAGATAGGTGATTTGTTTAGAAAGCAGGGCTATAATATAATTGGTAGGAAGGGTTTTAAGCCGGACAAAACTGCCATTGAGTTTTTCACGCACCACATTGCTTCCTAACGAAATAACTATAAAGAACATAGCAAAAATTGTCCACGCCGGTATATTATGCTGAGTGGCATTAGGCGTATTCCGGCTTCCATCACGGGAGACAGGAATTTCCGAGATCCCTGCCTCGTTCTGAACAATATCATTTTCCAGACTATCCGGAATAACTTTTTCGTTTATGGATAAATAAAGATTTCTGATGATCACTTTACTTTCTACCAGCTGCATAGCACTGCGTAATGCTCCTTTAACAGACTGACGGAACGATTCCTGTAAAACAGGATGATAATAGAGCGAAAGAGGCCTGGTAACGGGATCCGTTGTGGTACTGCTGTCTCCGGGAATACCATATTCATTCAATGCTCTGCCGGCAATATTTTTTGCCTTTGCATGGATCGTTGCTGAGAATCCCCCTGGGATCACTATGGCGATCAAGGCATCTTTCGAGTGCATTCTGTCGGTGATCTGTTGATCGCTTTGTGTTTTGTCTACCTGCTTTAATTCGAACATCCCGGCTTTTTCCAGTGATGTGATCAGTTGAACACCAGATTCTCCCTCATCCCGGTTGCATAAAATCACCGAAATTTTATTGTCGTTTACCAGTTCAAACGTGCTGTTTTGGACTGCTGTGATAACGATCGCCAGTACGATAGGCATCACGAACATAAATACCAGACCCACCTTATCATGGAACAGTATTCTGCAATCCTTTTTTATGGTAGCCCAGAGTTTATACATTATTCGTCCCTGTATGCTTTGCCGGTTAAATGTAAATACAGTCCTTCCAGATCCGGCTGATCATGCGCCTCAAGTAAATTCTCCAAAGAATTATGTGCAATTATTTTTCCTTTTTCGATCAGGGCAATTTTATTACATAGTTCTTCCGCTTCATTTAGCTGATGAGAAGTATATACCAGGGTGGTACCCCCATTATTTAATTCCTGCAGGTAGCTGATAATCGCATGACGCGTTTGAACATCTACTCCAACAGTCGGTTCATCCAGAAATAAGATAGAAGGATTGTTCATCACGCCAATAGCCAGATTCACCCGCCGTTTCATACCCCCGGAAAACTGGTGCACCTGTTTGTTCCTGACTGCCGTCAAACCCAGCACCTCCAGCAAATAGGTAGTTCTTTTTTTGATCTCCCGAGTGCGCATACCTGACCATGCACCAAAAAACCGGAGATTTTCTACAGGCGATAATTCCTGGTAAAAAGAAAAATCCTGGGGCACTAATCCAAAAAGGGTATTCACTACTTTTTTGTTTCCCCGTATATTGTTTCCGAAAAGTTCAATAGTCCCTTTTTTAAAAGAAAGCAATCCCGTCATACAATTCATCAGGGTTGTTTTGCCGGCACCGTTAGGACCAAACAATCCAAACCGCTCGCCTTTGCTGATTTCCAGGTTCAGGCCGGTAAATATGGGGACAGACTGACCCGGAAATGTCAGGTCAAGATGAGTGATACTGATTGCTGAAGGATTCATCGGGGCCACTTAATTTTAGACAATGCAGTAAAGGCCTGTTTTTCCAGCTCCGATATTTCCAGCAGGTAATCGCCCATAAGGTTAAAATCCTGCTGACTTCCTATTCTGCCCCTGTAGATCCCTGCAGCCTGAACTGCTGCAGTGCGCCAAAGGTCGCCCGACTGAGTAAACATTTTAGAGATCTCATACAATTGATCATCGGGATGAAACGCATGTGCTTCCTGTAAAAATGCACCATAAATATACCGGAACCCGCCTCCTCCTGTTCCTATTTCTTCCTGCATACGAACCAGTTGCGCCAGATATAATCCCGCTTTCTGCAGGCCTAGCTTATCACGCCACGTTATAATTCTTCTTCCTGTTTGTGCGATTCCTTTAACCCCGGCAATATTGCCAGGTATTTTGATCATGTGCAGGATGTTTCTTTTAATACCTGTTTCTATGGCTTTTCTGATCTGCTGGTCGGTTACCGTTTTTGTTTGATCCGGATAGTATAGCTGACCTTTCGGTGCCAGGGCACCTTTGGCAAAACGCACTCTTTCTAATTCATAACTGGTAAGCGTGGTCACATTTTCCATAACCGGATCACTGATAAGAAAATTATCGTCCTCCCTTCCATACACAATGATATTGTGTGCATTAAAATGAAACCGGTATTCTTTTGGAAAATAAGACAAATAATAAACGCCAACCTGGCAACCCACGGGCTGTCCGGCTTTCAGGCATTTTTCCAGGAAAATTTCTGCTGCTTTTTTTGAACTGAACTTTTTTCGGATCACCGGTATGCCCAGTGACTTGCAGGTTCTTTTAAATATTAAACCGGGCATAGTGCGAAAAGCGATTGCAGGCCCGTTATTTATTTTTAGCAGTGGAATGTAAACAAAGAACAATCCTGAACCAATACCAAAGGATAAAGGCTCCGTTATTTTATGCACTCCGATACCTCTTAACAGATTCGTAGTAACGCCATTCTCACAATGAGCCGCCTGTAAATGTTCAAAGTTATTGGTCATGCACCTTCATTGTTTTAAGATCCTCTACATTGATGTTAAAAGCTGTAGCGTAACGGTTTAATTTACTGGCGGATAAATTATTAAAAACAGCCGGTTTCAGGTGCCTTTTTATTTGCCATTTCCAAAAGCCGGTGTATGCTGCAACGATCCCTGGATCCATAAGCCTCAGCTCCATAAAAAAAAGGACAGGGCTGGCCTCATTGTTCAATACTTTCTGTTTTGCTGCCGCAACCCGGGCCTCAATATCTTTCCAGGCTACATCGAGTGCAGTAATTTTGACCTCCCACCCTTTGCTTAGTTCCGTTATGTATTTTCCGGAGCTGTCTGTAGCAAAACAGACTTCCTTCGTGATTTTTCCCAGTGAACTCAGGTCCTGCGGAACGTCTTCCTTTTTCATACAGCATCTGTTTAAGAAAATTATTTGCCGGATAATCCGTGAACTTATTAAACACAGGTTTTTAGCATAACCGTTCGATCGCATCAAACCAGAACCTCAACAAACCGTCAGCATCGCAAACATATAAGAGAACCGGGAGCTTTCGGGCACCATCAGTAATATTTTTTCCCCTCTTTTAAGTTTTCCACTATGAAACAATTCATCTACCATAAGATATATAGAAGCCGCCCCTACATTTCCAACTTTGCTAAGATTAAAAAACCACTTCTCATACGGGATATGCATGTCGTTCAGTTGAAGCTGATCGTATATCCTGCTTTTAAAGAACTCACTGGACATGTGCGGAAGAAAATAATCTACATCTGCCGTATCAAGCCCTTTTTTATTAAATATCTGTTTTAGTTTTTCTCCTCCTTTCCGGATAATATTTTTCCCCAGAAGTTTTACATCCTGCTTTATGCTTAAAACGGAGTGGCTTATTAATTCCTCCTGTGTAAAATCCATATAACTTTTTAACGTACCATCAGGTTGTTTTTCGCATCCCATGTACATGCAGGCTTCGAGCTCCCCGGCATAAGAAACTCCTTCGATCCAATCAACGGCAAGGCTTAATTTATTTTTGTTAGGCGTTGATGACATTAAAAATCCTGCTGCCCCATCGGATAACATCCACCTTAAAAATTCTTTTTCAAATCCGATGTATGGATCTTCTTTTAATTCACCGAGCTTATGGGCCTCTTCTTCAAAAACGGCAGAGACCAGTGAGCCCGAGAATCGTTCGGAGCCGGTTGCCACCGCTATTTCGGCTTCTCCTGCTCTGATCGCCAGGAATGCATATTTAAAGGCGTGCATTCCTGCACAACATACGCCCGACGGAGAGATCACCTCTATAGCGCCGGTTTCCGGCAACCATCCATGGGTCATTACCGCGTGGGAAGGCATCATCTGATCCGGGGAAGAAGTACCGCAGGACAACAATTCTATTTCGTTCAGTTTATCAGTATCATCAAAAAGGGCCCTCACCGCCAATGCCGTCATCTGCGCATTAGTATGTGTCGGCCTGCTCTCGGTGGTGAGCGCATAATACCTGGTTTTAATTCCATTGTTTCTAAGAACAATACCTTTTGATTTGGATGGATTATTATTGATCAGCCCAAGATAGGATTCCATATTGTCATTGGATACCGGACTGTTAGGTAAAAATGAAGACGTATTATTTATATAAACCGTGCTTAACGACATAGTTGCTTTAATTCAGTCCTAAGTAATATTGTTTCTTTTCCCTTATCCGTCTGGATGAAAACGGCTTAAAAATCAGTGAATTAATCGTTACTATTATGGGTGCTGCAATAAATAAAGCCGTAAAAAGATAATACTTAAAGGCCACCAGCCAGGGTTCTCTGTTTTTCCTTTTCACGATGAAATTGGCCCACAAAGAAAAAATGCGGGAGGCCTTGGATTCAATAAACATTAAATTGTATTTTATTTCTACAGCTTTTGCAGCCACCAGTTGTTCCTGCATTCCTTCCCAGCTGTTTGAATTTAAATAAGGTTCAACAATTTTTCCCCAATGCTGCGTATTTACAATATCTGATTGGGCCACTCCGGGTTTAGGAAAAATATTTAAAAACCTGTCTTTTCTACCCGTGAGCATCCAGAAAAAAATAGTAATAAAACTAACGATATTAGAATGTTTATCGGTTAATACGATATGCCCTTTTAACTGTGCACCTGCCTGTTCAAGTGTTTTTCGAATGCGCTCAAAAGCCGTAATCCACATATTTCTTGCACCGGTAATAGTTATTACAGGAGTATGCGCCAGTAATGCTTTAAACGACGGATCGCTGAGTAAGGAATAAATGGAATACTCGGAGACAAGAACCAGGCCTGATAACCCAGAATAATCAGATCGTATGCTTTTTCCTTTAATTCAAAGGCAGAGAGTTTCCCCGGGATCCCCAGAACACAATCAGGCATTACAGCAAAAAAGCTTTTGCCTGTCCATGGAAACGGATAGGAGGAAGAAGGATGAATAACTACTTTTTCAACCGAAGCACCGGATTGTAAAAGCGGTGCAGTAAAATGCGCTATGATCTCTCCCAGCTGCCCTGATTGGGAATAATATATGGCCAATACTTTTTTACTCATGTCTGATCGGATTAGAGCTCTTTTTCACTAATTACTGCCGACTGCTTACTATAATCAAGAATGGCTTTTTGAACAACAGGTGCTAGCCCGTTGAAAGCATGCTTCACCATTTCCCTGTCTTTTTCCAGGTCTCCCCGGTAGTTGACAATTTTTGGGGCATGCTCCTGAATCAGAATACGCAGAAAGCGCAGTTCTGCATTATCACTTTGTTCTTTAATAGAAGTTTCTAATTTTAACCGCCCTGACTTAAACAAGTGTAATTTCTGGGCTCCTTTCACCAGCCCGGCTTTTTTCATAAGTAAGGCACCTTCGTATGCTTCTTTAGAAGCATGTGCCGTGTTTTTCAGGATCTCCAATTCCTCATTGATCAAAGGGATAGATCCTTTACCGATAACTTCATAATACCGGGCTTTATCAAAATGCTGGGGGAAAGGTTTTCCCTGAGTGGTTATGCCTGCCAGTATTAAAAGCATTACTCCCAATATCCCTGCTTTTATCGCTTGAGGCATAAGTGGACAAATATAAGAATACGCCAGTATTTTTTCATCAGCTGCAATTAATTTCTTAATGTTGAACTGTATGCAGAATGTAGATACTGTTGTTATCGGCTCCGGTGCCGGAGGGCTCTCCGCCGCGCTCTGCCTGGCCAGGGCAGGAAAAAAAGTCTTGGTTCTGGAACAGCATTATGTACCGGGCGGATGGTGTCACAGTTTCTATCTGAACGCCCAGCGATTTAGTCCAGGTGTGCATTATGTAGGAAGAATGGCCAGAGGAGCCACCACCAGTGCCATGTTTGAAGGACTGGGTATTGCTAACGACCTGGTTTTTTTTAAAATGAACAGTTCAGGATACGAGCATTGCCTGATAGATGGAGAACGATTCGATCTTCCGGCAGGCGCCGCACAACTGCTGGAAAGTCTATCAGCCAGATTTCCTGCTGAAAAAAAAGGATTGAAAAAATACCTGCACCTGGTACAGGAAGTCAGCAGGCAGATTTATCTGATCCCTAAAATGGATGGTTTTTGGGATAATATTACCATCCCTTTTCGCACTGCGCAATTAGGAAAATACGGATTATTCAGCCTGAAAAGAGTGATAGACTGGCATATAAAAGATCCGCTGCTGAAGCAAATACTGAATGTGCAATGTGGCGATTACGGACTTCCACCAGGCCAGGCTAGTTTTCCACTGCACTGTGCAGCCATGGACCACTATATGGAAGGTGGTTATTATCCCATGGGGGGAGGCGCAGCTATCGTAAAATCATTAACTACCGCTATAAAAAAATATGGTGGAGAAGTACGTACCGGACAGGCTGTTAAACGCATCCTCATAGAATCCAGCGGGAAAGTTCAGAAAGCTACCGGCGTAGAACTGGAGAATGGCGAAAAGATCTATTCAGAAACAGTTGTGTCTAATGCCGATCCCGGAAAAACCTATGGGAGCCTTGTCGGGGAGACCTATCTAAGTAAAAAATTACGTTCCAGGCTTTCCAAAACGCGCTATTCGGTTACCTCTCTTATTTTATTTCTGACAGTGGATATGGATCTTCGTAAACAAGGAATGGATTCAGGAAATATCTGGGTGATGCCCAAGGGTGATCTGGACGAATTATATAAGAAAATGGCTGTTTCTGATTTGCTTGAAGGAGAAGAATTTTCTGCGTTTTTTGTCAGTTGTGCAACATTAAAGGATCCTTCCAGTTATAACGGACGGTACAATAATCTGGAAGTAATCACTTTTATCGACTATGAAGCCTTTAAAAAGTTTGAGCAAATGGGTAATGCCCGCTCAGCAGAGTATCTCCGGTTCAAAGACCGTATCTGCGAAAAACTGATCAATAGCCTTGAAAAGGTCATTCCGGGTATTAAAGAAAAAATTATCCAGAAGGAACTGGGAACACCGTTAACTAATGAATTCTATATTAATTCCACCAGGGGCAGTGCTTATGGCACAGAAAAAAACTTCTGGCAAACAGGTCCTTTTTCGTTCAGCAGTATATCGGAAATTAAAAATCTGTATCTGTGCGGTGCCAGTATTCTTGCTCATGGGGTGAGTGGCTCCACCAATTCAGGCATTGAAAC
>JAYUXA010000160.1:0-7275 GCA_043753245.1 Chitinophagaceae bacterium | reverse complement strand
AATTTAGCGCAGAAACCCGCAGCAGTGGTATTGACCTTGAGGGAATAAGAATTCGAAAGGGTGCATTTGATTCGATCAGGAACATTGTTGTTAAAGCCAATAATGTATTTCCGGTGGAAGCGGAAGAAAGCGTTAGGGCTATCTCGTCCAATGGTGGAACACCACTCGTGGTTATTCGAAATGAACAGGTTCTGGGTGTCATTGAATTACTGGATATTATTAAGCCCGGTATTTCCGAACGCTTCGAACGTCTGCGCAAAATGGGAGTGAAAACGGTAATGGTCACCGGAGATAATCCACTTACTGCTAAATATATTGCGGAAAAAGCAGGTGTGGATGATTTCATCGCTGAAGCAAAACCGGAAGATAAAATGCTGTATATACGGAGAGAACAGGAGGGAGGGAAGCTGGTAGCAATGATGGGTGACGGCACCAATGATGCACCGGCATTGGCCCAGGCAGATGTAGGAGTAGCAATGAATAGCGGAACGCAGGCAGCTAAAGAAGCAGGCAATATGGTGGATCTGGATAATGATCCGACAAAACTGATTGAGATCGTAGAAATAGGTAAACAGCTATTGATGACCAGAGGAACCCTTACCACTTTTTCTATCGCAAATGACGTGGCGAAATACTTTGCAATTGTTCCGGCATTGTTTATCACCTCCATTCCGGCATTACAGGGATTGAATGTAATGCATCTTAAAAGCCCGGAGAGCGCCATTCTTTCTGCTGTTATATTTAATGCCCTGATCATTCCTGCACTTATTCCTCTGGCTTTAAAAGGAGTAGCATACAAACCTATCGGAGCGAGTGCCCTCTTAAGAAGAAATCTGCTGATCTATGGATTGGGGGGTGTAATTATTCCTTTTATTGGTATAAAACTGATAGATCTTTTGCTGGGCTTTTTCATGTAACAGATAGCAATTGGAGCTTCAAACATTTAAACAAGAAATATGAAACAATATATTTTGCCTTCTTTAAAACTTACCCTGGTCATGATTTTAATATGTGCAGTGGCCTATCCTTTGTTGATAGCAGGCGTTGGTAAATTTACTCACGGAAAAGGTGCAGGAGAAACCCTGTCGGTAAATGGAAAAGTGGTTGGCTATGCTAATGTTGGACAAAAGTTTACTGCAGATAACTATTTCTGGGGAAGGCCTTCTGCTGTTGAATACAATGCTGCCGGTTCGGCTGGATCCAATAAAGGACCCGGTAATCCGGATTATTTAAAGCTGGTGCAGGAGAGAATAGATAGTTTTCTTGTACATAATCCTTCCGTAATGAAAAAAGAAATACCTGCTGAAATGGTTACTGCTTCCGGCAGCGGACTGGACCCTCATATCTCACCTGCTTCAGCAATCATACAAATAAAAAGAATAGCTGCAATAAGGAAACTCGATGAACAGAAAATCGCGGCACTTATCAGCAGTCATACGGATAAGCCGCTTGCAGGAATGCTCGGACCATCAAAAATAAATGTTCTCAAACTAAATATCGCCTTAGACGAATTAAAATAACGTTCAAATTATGAATATGAAAAAGAGTGTACTGATTTTCGCAATGACCATTGCGATCAGTGAAAATGTATTGTCCCAGGAACTTGATTCTACAGCGGAAAAGAAACCACTTGCTATAATTTCCGGATCTGTTGATGCGTACTACCGGTATAATTTCAATAACCCAAAAGTTATTCTTTATAATAACCTCACCAGTTTTACCCGTTCCAGCAATTCTTTTGAACTGGGTATGGCTTCGCTGCGTGCTGACCATAGTTTTGGTAAAGTAGCCGCTACTATTGACCTGGGATTTGGTACAAGGGCCGAGGAGTTTGCCTTTAATGATGCAAATACCAGAATGGCAATTAAACAAGTGTATATCACTTATTCTCCGGTCGTGGCGGTGAAGCTGACCTTAGGTACCTGGGGAACTCATGTCGGATACGAACTTGTAGATGCTTATTTAAATAGAAATTACAGCATGAGTTATATGTTTACCAATGGTCCGTTTACCCACACCGGCCTTAAGGCTGACATCAGTTTGGGTGGCAAAAGCGCATTTATGCTAGGTTTATCTAATCCCACAGATTACCGCAGTGCGCCTGGCCTGCCTAAATCTTTTATAGCTCAGTTTTCAACGGCTTCAAAGAACAATAAATTAAAAGCATATTTTAACTTTGTCGGAGGAAAACAAAATGAGTATAAAAAAATGATGCAGGGTGATGTAGTAGCCAGCTATGCGGTTTCCAGTATGTTTAGTGTAGGTGTAAACGGCACTATTCAGTCAGCAAAAATTGATACCGACAGCACGGGACAGTTCAGTAAAAACAACTGGCAAGGCGTTGCACTTTATTTAAATGCTGATCCTGTTAGTTGGTTTGGGTTGACGTTAAGAACCGAGTACATTCATGATAAAGACGAATACCTGGGATTAAAAAATGTATTTGTTCAGACACTGTCTGCAAACTTTAAAATAGATAATCTGACCATCATTCCGGAGTTTCGCTTTGATCAGGCAGGAAACGACGTATTCTATAAATCAGCAGCAGAGAATACCTCCTCTACAGGAAGTTTTATGATAGCTGCTACCTATCATTTTTGATCATTTGGATAGCCGTAACAACTATTTATGCCAGACGATAAACAAAATAGTACACAGCATTTTCTGGATCTGATACGAAGTTCACGTCGAGGAAAATTTAAGATATACATAGGGATGAGCGCCGGTGTAGGCAAAACGTTCCGGATGTTACAGGAAGCCAGAGCGCTCCTGCGTAATGGTGTGGACATCAGAATTGGATATGTCGAAACTCACAACAGGGCTGAAACGCATGCCCTGCTGGAGGGGCTACCTGTAATTCCGCGACGTTCTCTTTTTTATAAAGGCAAGGAGCTGGAAGAAATGGATGTGCAGGCGGTACTCAACCTGCATCCGGAAGTGGTCATTGTTGATGAACTGGCACATACCAATATCGAAGGAAGTAAAAATGAAAAACGCTGGCAGGATGTCATGGATATTCTTGATGCGGGGATCAATGTAATCAGTGCAGTGAATATTCAGCATATTGAAAGTCTTCAGCAGGAAGTAAAGGAGATCACAGGTATTGATGTTGCAGAACGCATACCGGACAATGTATTGCAACAGGCGGATGAAGTAGTAAATATTGACCTGACCGCCGATGAATTAGTGACGCGCTTAAGAGAGGGTAAAATTTACACACCGGATAAAGTGGAAGTAGCTATTAAAAACTTTTTTCAACCAGAAAAAATTTTGCGACTGCGTGAACTCGCACTGAAAGAAGTTGCAGCCCAGGTAGAGCATAAAATAGAACTGGAGCTTCCCCGAAAAGCACATCTCCGGCCCGAGATTTTTATGGCATGCATCAGCAGCAATCACGAGGTAGCTAAAAAGGTGATCCGTAAAACCGCAAGACTTGCCGCCTACTATCATTCCCGCTGGTGTCTCTTATATGTTCAGGCTCCAAAAGAAGACGGGAACCGGATCGGTCTGGCTTCACAGCGGCATCTGATCAATAATTTTAAAATGGCTACCGAACTCGGCGCCGAAGTGATCCGGATACGAAACAGCAATATTGCCAAAGGAATTATCCAGGTAGCGGAGGAAAAAGAAATCACAACGATATGTTTAGGCAAGCCACACCTCTCTCTGGTGAAAGTGATTTTGAGCACGGCTGTATTTAGTCAGTTATTAAATAAATTGTCAGCATCTGATATTGACATTGTAATACTTTCATGATATGCGTATTAAAACAAAACTAAGGTTAGGAACCGGCTTCCTGTTTATTGTGATCGTACTGTTTGGAATTATTAGTCTGGTAACGATCGACTATCTCAAAAAAGATGCAGGCAGGATACTTGAAAATAATTTTGAAAGTTTAGTGTACAGTAGTGCCATGCTGGAGGCTCTCGACAACCCTAAAGAGGATGCCGGCTTCTTTACGGTATTTGAAAATAATTTACTGAAGCAGCAAGCCAACATTACCGAACCAGGAGAACAGGAGGTAACCGATAAGCTTAGTGAAAATTTCGGCATGTTAAAAGCGCTTAATGGGAAGGATTCCGTAAAAATATTAATCCGTAAGAGTCTTTACCAGATCATTGACCTCAACCAAAAAGCCATTCAACAAAAAAATTTACTTGCCATAAATACTGCCGAAACTGCGAATACCTGGCTGATGATTATTTTTTCAGTGCTAATACTGTTTACTTTCACTATAGCAGTAAATTTTCCCAGCGTTGTTAGCCCGGTTACCACACTTACGGAGGGCATCCGCTCCATTGTTAATAAGGATTATTCTCACCGTATTCATATCGATCAGGAAAATGAATTTGGTGAACTGGCCACCGCATTTAACGGTATGGCTGAAAAACTGGATGAATATGAACACAGTAATCTGGCACGGATAAAATTTGAAAAAAGCAGAATCGAAACGATTATCAACCAGATGCAGGACGGCATTATTGGACTGGATGATAAAAAAAATATTCTTTTTTTAAATGTAGTAGCGCAGCAGCTGCTTGGGGTTAAAGAATCAGATGTTACCGGAAGATATGCGCCTGACGTTGCACTGACCAACGACCTGATGCGAACCGTTTTACAGAATGGAAACCAGCAAAAAGAAATGAAAATATTTGCTGACCGAAAAGAAAGTTATTTTCAGCTCAGTTCGCTTAATGTAAAAAACAATCAGGTGGAAATAGGACAGGTTATCATCCTGCGAAATATTACTCCCTTTCATGAATTAAATGAAGCTAAGACAAATTTTATTGCAACGGTATCTCATGAGTTGAAAACACCCATAGCCGCTATCAAGATTAGTACCCAGTTGTTAAATGATCCGCGGGTGGGGACTATTAATCCTGAACAACTGGATCTCGTTAATAGTATTAATGACGATGCCAATAGGTTACTGAAAATTACAAGTGAATTGTTGCACATGACCCAATTGGAAACGGGTCATATCCAGCTCCGGATAGAACCCGTATCCTGCCAGGATATTGTAAGTGAGGCTGTTCATTCTGTACAGTATATCATGCAACAAAAAGGTATCACCATCCGCCAGGTGGTGGCCATTGATCTGCCAAAGATTATGGCTGATCAGGAAAAAACATCATGGGTATTAATTAATTTCTTAACCAACGCAATCAAACATTCTATCCCCTCTTCGGAGATCGAAATAGCCATTCAGCGGATCGATGATCGCATACAATTCAGGATCAAAGATTATGGAAAGGGAATGGATGAAAAATACTTATCGCGGATATTTGACCGCTACTACAAGATCCCTGGTATATCCGGCTCCGGTAGTGGCCTGGGGCTAACGATTTCAAAGGAGTTTATTGAAGGTCAAAATGGCCATGTATGGGTTGAAAGTAGGCTGGGAACAGGCAGTACATTTGGATTTGAATTGCCGGCAGCCATTTAGTCTGGTCATCACTAAATGGAAACAGTTAATTTCGGGTAACATTTTATATGAATAAAGGCACCATTTTAATTGTTGACGACGAAGAAAAGCTCCGGTTACTCCTTAAAAGAATTATAGCACTGGAAGGCTTTCAGGTGAAAGAAGCGGAAGACCTCAAATCGGGCTCCTGGGTATTGGACAGGGAAAATATAGATGTAGTGCTCTGCGACGTTAAACTTCCCGATGGCAATGGGGTAGAGTTCGCAAAGACGGTGAAACAACGCTATCCATTAATCGAAATCATTCTTCTTACCGCTTTCGGAAATATACCGGACGGCATTCTTGCTATGCAGAACGGGGCATTTAATTATATTACCAAAGGGGATGATAATATCCGCATTATTCCATTGCTGTATCAGGCCATTGAAAAAAAACAATTACGTGAACGTATACAGCAACTGGAACAGCAGGTTGGTAAAAAATACAGCTTTGATACTATTATGGGTTCTTCCCCGACGCTCAAAGAGGCCATTGCATTAGCAAGTATTGTAGCTCCTACATCCACCACAGTATTATTACTGGGTGAAACAGGTACGGGCAAAGAAGTTTTTGCGCAGGCTATTCATAACGGAAGCAAAAGAGCACATGAAAAATTTGTAGCCCTCAACTGCAGTTCTTTTGGAAAGGAATTGATGGAAAGCGAACTTTTCGGATACAAGGCCGGAGCGTTTACCAACGCTGTACGGGATAAAAAAGGATTAATGGAAGAAGCGGATAAGGGAACGATATTTCTGGATGAGATCGGAGAGATGCCGGTAGAACTGCAGAGTAAATTACTCAGAGTGCTGGAAACATCCGAGTACATCAAATTGGGTGATACCAAGCCTACTCATGTTGACATCCGCATTATCGCGGCAACAAACAGAAACCTTCAGAAAGCTACTCAGGAAGGCCTATTCCGGGAAGATCTGTTTTACCGGTTAAATGTATACGCGATCACATTGCCTTCCCTAAGAGATCGTAAGAAAGATATTCCTGATCTCGCTCATTTTTTTGTGTTGCTCTTTTCAGCAAAAATCAATGTAAAGGACAGTGGAATGAGTGCAGCATTCCTTAAAAAACTCCAGGAGCATGAATGGAAAGGAAACATCAGAGAACTAAAAAATGCCATAGAACGTGCTGTGATCGTAGCCAATGGCCATGAGCTGGATGTGGTCCATCTGCCGGCAGATCTGCGGGATATCCCGATCAGACAGCACATGTTACCGGCATTTGATCTGAGCAGTGTTGAGAAACAACATATACAGCAGGTGCTGATCCACACCCATAATAATAAGGCGGAGGCTGCGCGGCTGTTAAATATTGGTTTGGCTACTTTGTACAGGAAAATAGAGGAATACGGACTTCGGTAAACAGAGTCCATGTGCCATTAGATCGCAGTTATGGGGTATCCCCCTGCATTCTTAAACTTATTTCGGTAAAAATGGGGAGAGCAATGCCTGAACCGCTTGAGCTGTCTGTAAAAAAAGAGAAGCTTTCAAAACCGCATTGGTCGTACATACGGGCAATCAGACCGGATGACTGATTAATCTTGCAGTATCCTATATTTGTAAATATGAATCCCATGAAATTGTTCATCGCTGGTTTACCTTCAGACATGGATCACAGGGACCTGAGAGAAATGTTTGAATTATATGGTACTATCATGTCGGCAAAAGTGATCATGGACAGGGATTCAGGAAAAAGTAAAGGTTTTGGATTTGTAGAATTTGCGAAAGAATCGGAAGCTATTGAAACCATGAACCTGTTGAATGGCAAAACCATCTATGGCCAACAATTGAAAATTCAAC
>JAYUXA010000159.1:0-3431 GCA_043753245.1 Chitinophagaceae bacterium | reverse complement strand
ACCTGAATAATTAGGACGTATTTGCGCTTGTAAATATTCTGTTATGCATCTGAATGATAACTTAGAAAAGAGCGGTTATCTCGCACTCTACAAGTATCTTCCGGTTTTAAGCGCCGAACAGATCACCAAACTTCGAAATATTGCTGTTGGTATACTTACGCTGGGCGCTTTTTCTGCTGAAGAAATAAATGTGCTGGAGCATAAAATGAACCAGGAGATCTCTGATTAGTAATGAAAGATCCCGAAAACTTCCTGGTTAAATTTACCGGACAAAATCTGGTAAACCAATAGTATTATACCATCCTTGCATTCTTTTTAATTGAGCTTCTCCTCAGTTTTTCAATATCGTAAATTCTACTCTACGGTTTAGCTGCCTGTTTTCATCGGTATCGTTTGTTACAACAGGTTTTGTTTCGCCATATCCCTTAGATATAATCCTTGATGCTGCGATTCCTTTGGATACGATATACTCCATTACGGAGTTTGCGCGCTGGTCGCTTAATTTAATATTGTAATCATCCGCCCCACGGTTATCAGTATGCGCACTCATCTCAATTTCAATCGCAGGGTTGGTTTCCAGTAAATGCACTACCCGGTTTAATTCAATAAAGGATTCTGGTCTCAATTCCCATTTATCAAAATCAAAAAATACATTGTTCAACCGTACCACCTGTCCTATCTCAATAGGAGCGAGGTACAGATCTTTATGGATCTCTTTGAATCCTGCCTTGATCAGGGAATCGAGGTTCAGGTTTTCCGATATCGAGAAATAATGATCTGCCGTAGCCCGGATACTATAGTTTTTGTCGTACGGCAACACGATCTTAAACGATCCGTCCATTGCATTCGACAACCCGTTTCCCGCCTCTAACCCATCGGGCAGGGTTTCATAAACCAATGAGGCACTTAAGGGTTCACGGGTTTTAATATTGTATACATTACCACTGACCAATACCACCGGGTTTGGCTTTTCCCGCTCCATTAACTTTACCCGAACAATATCCGTAGAACCATAGGTGTCCAGATTGGTAGTGAGGTAAGCGTATTCTCCTCCGGCATCAAGTGTAAAAAAAGCATCCCAGCCAGTTGTGTTTACGGGTGTACCCAGATTAACCGGATCGCTCCATTTCTGCCAGCTTTTATCCAGACGCCTGGTGAGGTAGATATCATTATCTCCCAGTCCGCCTTCCCGGTTGCTGCTGAAGTATAAGGTCAGCCCGTCCGATGCCAGGTAAGGCGTCATTTCATCTGATGAAGGAAAGTTGATCTTTTTCCCGAGGGTTTTAGGTTCAGTCCAGGACCCATCGGGCATTAGAAAACAAACATAAAGATCATTGTCTGTGCTGCCGGCTTCAGGGGCCATGTATAAGATCAGGGTTCGCCCATCGTGGGCCATCGTGGCTCCCGATTGCCGCCCGCGATCGTATTTAATATAATTTTTAATCATGAGCATTTCCGGCTCCGACCACAGACCATTTTCATCCAGCCTGCTTATACTTACTCCTTTTCCTAAATAGGCACCTGTCTGAAATGCTCCCCGGATTAATATCAGGTTATTATCAGGCGATATCCAGTACACTGCATTGTATTGCATGGTATTTAACGGATACTTCAGGTGCCGGGCGATACTCCATTTACCCGTAGTATCGCGATGGGAGAACCAGATATCCTGTGAGTTGGGAACGGAATTGTATTTTGTATTAGCCGGATGATTCTCACAAATAAAAAAGAGCAGATTGCCATCTGCAGAAACAGTGGGCCTCAGTTCTGCCAGGTCAGAATTTATAGTAATGCCCAGGTTTTCAATTTTCATAATGCTTCCCGGGGAAAGAATATTGTTTTTCTGCGGAACAAGCGCAGCATACAGACTATCTCCCGAAAACTGGGCAGTGAGCGATTGGATACCGGCAAAAGCAATAAAAAAAGAAAATAGTTTTTTCACAGGTTGGAATTAGTACACTATAACGTTAAAAACAACGTTTTAATTATCTGCAGCAGCAAGGGGAATAATACTGGGCTAACAATTCCTTAATCATACCATAACACCGGATGAACATGGTACAGGATATATTTACAATAAGAAAGTAAGCAAAAAAGTTAAGGGCCTCCTGTTTCTACAGGAGGCTATTTTGTGTCGGTTATTGAAGGCGCTTCATCTCCTCTTCGGATACACTTTTTCGTTGACGGGTATTTTTTATCTGTTGATTGCCAAAGCTGTAGGTTAGGTTCAACAGTGCCACGCGGCTATCAAAATGAATACGCGCCCGGCTCGAAAAGGAAGTCGTTTTAATACTTGCATTTACATAGTCGGAATGAAATATATCACTAAAACTGAATTTTAATTTGAAAGATGCGTTCAGCACTTTTTGAATTCCGATATCTGCAGAGGCCTGCCAGGGGTAATGAAATAAAGCTTCAACCGCTGGGGTGGTCACCCACCCTGCAAGTTCGGCGGTCCAGCCTTTCCCAAGAACAAAGGCATTGTTGATATTTAGCCTTCCGGATACCTGTTTAATAGCATACAAGCTATCAAGGTAGGAATAATTAAACCCACTATAAGTAGCCATAGCAGTGTATTGCATAGTCCATCCTTTTACTACGGTTACAGGTACAGTTACTGTCAGGTTCAAATCTTTGAGTTTACCAAGATTCTCAGGACTGCGTTCTGTAGTTTGTGCATCTACAGGCCGTATAACAAAAAAGATCATGTTGCGGGTAAAACTTGCTCCGAGTGTTGTAAATAGTTTTGCTTTGTACCCGTGCCGGATTTCAAAAGAATGGGTGAAATCGGGTGTTAGAAAGGAATTTCCCCTGGAATACGCGTATGGATCGAGGTAGGACCGGACAGGATTAAGATTTTGGTAACTTGGCCTGAAGATCCGGTGACTGTAAGACAGCGTCAGGGTATTTTTTTTATTCAATTCCCTGCTGATGAACACGCTGGGAAAAAAATTGAGATAGTTGCGTTGGATACGCTTTTGTTGGGTGAGGGAATAAGCATCGGAGAGGGTATTTTCAATACGAAGTCCGATTTGAACCTCGGTTACGGAATCGATTTTACCCGAGCCATTCAGGTATCCCGCATGGATACTTTCCCTGTACCGGAAATTATTCGACAGGGCAGAATCATTGAGTAGATTACCTGTTTCTCCTCTGCTGAGTTGCATATTGTTTGACGAGCGCACTATACTGCTTTTCCAGCCTGCCTGCAGGTTCCATCCATTTTTTTGAGTTCGGCTGTAGTCGGTTTGTGCAGAAAATATATTAATATGGGTTGGCATCACACTCAGGAGTCCTGTGGATGCCTGTGGTGGATCTGCCGGGATAAGGGTTTCTGTACTTAGCGAATTAAAAAACTGGCGGGTAAACCGTCCAAAATCGAGATCAGCCGTTAGCTGGCCCTGATTCTTTATCAGATTGTGTTGAAAATT
>JAYUXA010000158.1:0-3447 GCA_043753245.1 Chitinophagaceae bacterium | reverse complement strand
TGTCTCCATCCGGGGCGAAGCTGATTTCGTTGTGCGTTGACCCTGGCTGAAGGGTGATCACGCTCCCGTTTAATTCGGCTTTGCCGCTGGCCATTACCAATACTTTTTTACCTCCGCCTGAGCAGGATACCAATAAAGAAAGCAGAACAACGGAAATAGTACATTTCATGGTCAATTAGTTCAGATAGCAAATAATAAATAGTTACGCAGGGGTGCTAAGAAAGTAATCCGGACCATACAGGAACCTACCTGCCGGTAAGGATGTTTATTAGCATCCCTGCGTAATTGATGTTAGATTTTATCGAATCTTTCGCTTACTTTTTTCCAGTTTACCACATTCCAGAAAACACCAAGATATTCTGCACGGCGGTTCTGGTATTTAAGGTAGTAAGCATGTTCCCACACATCCACTCCAAGTAAAGGTGTGCCTTTAATTTCAGCAACATCCATCAAAGGGTTGTCCTGGTTAGGTGTTGCAGAAACTTCCAGTTTGCCGTCTTTAACTATAAGCCATGCCCAGCCTGAACCAAACCGGGTCATACCGGCATTGTTGAATTTTTCTTTGAACGCATCAAAAGATCCGAAAGTGGAATTGATACTTTCAGCCAGTTTTCCTTCAGGTAAACCGCCTGCGTTGGGTGCCAGACTTTCCCAGAAGAAACTGTGGTTCCAATGACCGCCCCCATTATTTCTTACAGCAGGACTGATAGTGCCGGCCGCAGCAACCAGTTCTTCCAGCGATTTGTTTTCATTCGGTGTGCCTGCAACTGCCTTATTAAGATTGTCCACATAAGCCTGATGATGCTTTCCGTGGTGTATCTGCATAGTCGTAGTATCAATATGTGGCTCCAGAGCATCGGGTGCATAAGGAAGCGCGGGTAATGTAAATGCCATAACTGATTCAGTTTTTAATTAACGATAGGTAAATTTACAGAATAATACTCCATAAGTCTGTGAGGTTTAACGCCTGGATTTGAAAAAATCTTTTATTAACACCGCGCATTGTTCAGCCAGAATGCCTTTGGTAAGTGCTGTTTTTGGATGAAAAGGCCAGGGATCATCCGAAATGCCAGCGGCATCCACAGAACATGCACAGCATTTCCGGTAGCCGTTTTTAATATCCGGCGTGCCGTATACTACCCTGCCGATTTTGCTCCAGTACAATGCCCCGGCACACATTAAACAGGGTTCCACCGTAATATATATGGTGGCTCCGGGAAGATACTTAGACCCAAGAAAATTAAATGCAGCGGTGAGGGCGATCATTTCAGCATGAGCGGTCGGATCATTTAACTGTTCCACCTGATTAAACCCTTTAGCCAGTAACTGTCCATCCTGTATGATCACTGCGCCCACTGGTACCTCTCCACTGCGTGCAGCAGCGCTGGCTTCCTGCAAAGCCATCCTCATGTAATAGTCGTCAGTCATCTCTCCTAATTTAAAATAGTTGACCGGTGCAGCAGACCATAAGGATTAGTTCATGATCCGCTCTGCAATGGCAGGTACCCACGATCCTGAATTATACAGGGCATTTTTCGTGATAATTTTCTAGCACAATAAGGGATCTCTGAAATTCAAACCCTGAATATCTAACCACGATATCATTGAGCACTTCTTCGATCTCTTCTATTTCTTTAAGCACTACCAGCCGGCCGCGGTATTCTTTAATATTAGGCAATCCTTTAAGGTAGTTTGCATAATGGCGGCGCATTTCAAGAATGCCCACTACAGGCCCTTTCCACTCGTATGAGCGGCGCAAATGTTTCCGGCAAACTTCTATACGCTGCTCAATAGAGGGCGGCGGAGTGTGCTGTCCGGTTTTTATAAACTGTTTGATGTCGTTAAAGATCCATGGATAGCCTATAGCTGCACGGCCGATCATAATTCCATCCACACCATACCTGTTTTTATATTCTACTGCTTTCTCGGGCGAGTCGATGTCCCCGTTCCCGAAAATAGGGATCCTGATCCTTGGATTATTTTTCACCTTCCCAATAAGATCCCAGTCCGCTTCCCCTTTGTACATCTGTACCCGGGTGCGGCCATGAATAGCCAGGGCCATAATGCCAATATCCTGCAGACGTTCGGCCACTTCTTCAATGTTTTTTGAAGAATCATCCCATCCCAGCCGGGTCTTAACTGTAACCGGAAGGCTGGTGGATCTCACTACCGCATCTGTAAGCCGCATCATTAACGGAAGATTTTTTAAAACCCCCGCACCAGCACCCTTGCAGGCAACCTTTTTTACCGGGCAGCCAAAATTTATATCCAGGAGATCAGGATTGGTTACCTCAACGATCCTGGCGGCAAGGGACAGACTTTCCTCGTCACCTCCGAAAATCTGAATGCCCACAGGGCGTTCGTAATCGAATATATCCAGCTTTTTGCGGCTCTTTATCGCATCGCGTATCAAACCTTCAGAAGAGATAAATTCCGTGTACATAAGATCTGCTCCGTTGTCTTTACAGACGGCGCGGAATGGAGGGTCGCTCACATCTTCCATTGGAGCCAGTAAAAGGGGAAATTCGGGTAGCTGTATCTTGCCTATTGTAATCATGATTATCCGCCGGAACCTAGATATTTGCACCTGCCGGCTTATCTGTATATTGTAAACAAATAGCTGCAAATTTACATTTAATCTATTATGATCGGTCATTTACGCGTTAAATCTCCCTGGTCGCAATTAGGCTTGTTTCTGGCCTTATTCGGTGCGGCTTTTATACTGGCTTCTTTTATACTGACTTTATTGATCACTGCCCGCGGGTTACCGCTTACCGGGCTGGAAAAGCTGGACTGGACCCAGCCACGTGTGCTAGGCACTATGAAACTTGCGCAGGCCATATCCACAGTTGTTATTTTTCTTATACCGGCTATTATTTTTGCCAGGATCACCTTCAAGAACCGGCCAATGTATTTTCTTGGTGTGCGCCCTGCAATTCAACAGCACATGTATCTGCTGGCGATATTGTGTATTCTGGTTGCGATGCCTTTTGTGATCTGGCTGGGTGAACTTAACCAGCTGATTCCGCTTCCCGAATGGATGACCCGGATGGATAAAGATGCAGGCAAACAAATGGCCCTATTTTTAAAAGCAGGAAACAGCTGGGAGGTGGCGGTTAATGTACTCATCATTGCTTTCCTTCCTGCAGTTTGCGAAGAGATTTGTTTTCGGGGTGCACTGCAACGGGTGATCATTCATATATCAAAAAATGCGTGGCTTGGAATTGTAATTACTGCAATCCTGTTTTCGGCGCTGCATTTTCAGTTTCAGGGATTCCTGCCAAGAGTGTTTCTTGGAATCCTTCTCGGGGCACTGTTTTGGTATAGTGGCAGTCTCTGGCCTGGCATTGCCGCTCATTTTGTTCACAATGCAGTGCAGGTGATTGCCATATCCTATGCACCTGAGTATATAGATAAGAATCCTTCTCTGCCAGGGTTTGCAGCATT
>JAYUXA010000157.1:0-3468 GCA_043753245.1 Chitinophagaceae bacterium | reverse complement strand
TATGTCCATTTCCCGGGGCGTTTACCCGACTGCAGGACAAATTGTTAAAAATATACAAGGTGAAAAAAGAGATCCTCCCTCATTCGGTGTTACCAGGGAGTTTTGAAACGGATCAAAAAACGTTTATACGTTTTGCCTGTTCGGACGGATATATATACCCCCTTGAAGTACAGGCCGAAGGAAAGAAAAAAATGGCTGTTGAGGAATTTCTGAAAGGACTAAGGGTATAAATGAAAAGGATAATTTTGCCGTTCGCGTTGTTATTCGTATATTGAAACTAACGTTTTTTTACCTCCTTAACCTAAATACATTGTTATGAAAAAAGTCGCAGATATCCTGACCCGCAAAGGTGCTAGCGTTACAAATGTGACTCCTGATTCTTCTGTTTTGGATGCACTTAAAATTATGGCAGATCAGAATATTGGTTCCGTAATTGTTCTTGAAAATGGAACTTATGTAGGAATTATGACGGAAAGAGATTACTCCCGAAAAGTAGTTCTGAAAGGAAAATCTTCTACGGATACAAGGGTTTCAGAAATCATGTCCTCTGATTTTCCGCGCATTACTCCTTCCGATTCCATCGACTATTGTATGCAGCTGATGTCCGATAAAAACATACGGTACCTGCCTGTTTTCGATAATGAGGTACTTAATGGTATTATTTCTATTAATGATGTCGTACGTGAAACCATCCTTTCTCAGGAAGAAACGATCACCCAATTAAAAGATTACCTGCACGCCAGCATGTAATTATTCTTTTTCGGCAACAACGGTAAGGTCATTGAGTTCAACGGTTATAGGAATCATCCCCAGTTGCACAATGGCCTTTCTCCCTTTTATTTCAATTACTTCACCCACCTGGTGATTTTTTTTCATCAGCACCTTCTGGCCTAATTTAATTTCCCCACCCACTTCATCGTATTTTGAACTAATTTTTTTCTTAACTTTCTCATCACGTTGTTTCACCTGCTGGTGAAATAGCAATCCCTGTATTTGTCCGATCAGTTCTTTTTTATCGTCACGGCTTTCCGCTTTTCTCCAATCAAAAACAATTTGTTTTAATTTCCGTTCCATATCTTTCAGGTAACTGATACGGTCTTCTGTTAATTTATTCTGGTGCTTTAAAAGTTCTACCTGCTGCTGGTGTTTTTCTTTATTGATGAATGCTTCCATTTCTTTCTTCATCCGTTCATTATCCTTCATGAGCAACTGTAAGTCTTTCTTTTCTTTTTCGATCACCTGAAGATCCTGTTCTGTTCTGTTCAGTAGTTTATCCAGTCTGAAATGATCTTCTTCCACGAGTTGCCTGGCCCTGGAAATGATGCGCTGATCGAGTCCTATCCGTTCTGCGATAGAAAAGGTATAGGAGCTTCCGGGCTTTCCGACAATCAGTTTGTACATCGGCATCAGATTTTTCTCATCGAATGCCATAGCTCCGTTGACTATCCCCGGCGTTTTATTGGCCATGATCTTCAGGTTGAGGTAATGCGTAGTAACGATACCGAGTGAATGTTTCTTTACCAGCTCCTCCAATATCACTTCTGCAAAGGCACCGCCTAAGTTGGGATCGCTGCCGCTTCCGAGTTCATCAATGAAAAAAAGTGTTTTACCATTTGCATTTTCCATGAAGTGTTTCATGTTCCTGAGGTGGGAACTGTAGGTACTCAGCTCAAATTCCAGACTTTGTGTATCGCCAATATGGATCATCAGCTGCCGGAATATACCCATTTCAGAATCCGGATGTACGGGAACCAGCAGACCGCTCTGCATCATCAGTTGAAGCAGACCCACCGTTTTAAGGGTAACCGTTTTTCCACCGGCATTCGGTCCGGAGATCAGTAGGATCCTGGTCTTTTCATTCAGAGAAAGGTTTACGGGATATACAGGTTTCTTAGCCCGTTGATTGTATAAATAAAGTAGGGGATGATATGCTTTAATTAAGTGTACGTGCGCGCGGTCAACGATCATTGGATGGTTAGCATCCATCATCACCGCAAGTTTTGCTTTTCCTCTGATAAAATCGTATTCACCGATAATAGAGTGCCAGGCCATCAGAAGAACACTGTGCACCGATAATTTTGAGGTAAGTTCCCGGAGTATCCGATACACCTCCCGGCTCTCTTCATGCTCCAAGGCAAACACGTCATTATTCAGTTCAATCGTTTCTTCAGGTTCAACAAAACTCGTTTTGCGGGTATCGCTTTCACCATGTAAAATTCCTTTTACCTGACGTTTATGTTCCGCGAACAGGGCCACTACTCTTCTGCCATTCAGAAACGCTTCTCCGGTATCGCTTACCAGACCTGATTTAGACAGTTTTTGCAGGATGCGGTCAAACATGCGCCGCAGATCATTACGTGTTTTTGAAAGTTGTTGCCTGATACGCAGTAAGTCTTCCGATGCATTGTCTTTAACCATTCCGGTTTCATCCAGCACCTCATCAATCATCCGGATGATTATTTTATCGTAGGCGCTATGGCGGATCACACTATGAAGGGCAGGGTAAACGGCTTGTCTGTCTGTATCAAACCATCTGAAAATACTTTGAACGCTTTCAGCGAGTTTTCGTATCGCCAGAAACTGGTCCCCGCTAAGGGTTGCGCCAGGTATAGCCAGCAGTTTTAATTCTCTAAGCAGGTTTAAGATATGATCGTTGGGGAAAGCCTGCCCTGCCTGAATCAGCTGCTTATATTCATCGGTTTGTTTCAACGCTACCACTATAAACTCTTTCCTGGTATGGATTCGGAGCTCATCTACTTTAGTCCTTGCGTATTCTGCCTGACACTGTTCTTTTAACAACTCTTTAATTTTCTCATATTCAAGCTGTACCAGTGCCGATTCCGGAAAAAACTTCATAGGCGGCAAAGTTAACTGAATCGATTAAATCCCTGCCAGTTCGTCTGCCGTACATAATATTCGGAAGGAAGGATCAAAATTTGTAAGCTTAACAGATATGGAAACAGCAACATTTGGAACAGGATGCTTTTGGTGTACGGAAGCGATCTTTCAGCAGCTGAAGGGCGTATCTAAAGTGATCTCGGGATACAGTGGCGGATTTGTAGACCATCCATCCTATAAACAAGTTTGCGAAGGCACAACAGGACATGCGGAAGTAATACAAATAGAATATGACTCTGCCGTGATTGGTTTCGGACAGTTACTGGAAGCTTTTTTTGCCAGCCACGATCCTACCACTCTGAACCGACAAGGCAATGATGTAGGAACTCAATACCGAAGTGTGGTGTTTTACCACGATCAGCAACAGCAGCAGGAAGCCCAGGCCTATAAACTTCAGCTGGAACAAAGTAAGGCTTACCCGAATGAGATAGTGACCGAGATCAGCCCTTTTCTTAGATTTTATCCGGCAGAGAATTACCACAATGATTATTACAGTTTAAATGGATCCCAGCCGTATTGTTATTATGTAGTTAGGCCCAAGCTGGAGAAATTCAAAAAGACTTTCAAAGA
>JAYUXA010000156.1:0-3478 GCA_043753245.1 Chitinophagaceae bacterium | reverse complement strand
TTTTTTTTTCAGGCAAAAATTCCCGCCCAATTCTCTCGCAATTATTAGTGGTGCATGTATTACAGCAAAATGACACCACCGCCTGGCTTTCCACTAATGAGGGGCTGATCTGTATGAACCCGGTTTCCGGGACCTATAAAATGTATAATAAATGGGACCGGAAGCCTGTCAGGGGTTTGAGATATGCCGCCCTTTCTGCAGATAATATATTGTGGGTGGGGAGTGGATCCTCGGGGATGTACACTTTCGATATCCATTCGCGCACCTTTACCGGTAATTCGAAGAATATCATGTCTGACCCTTTCAGTATTTGTGGCAACAATATCGTTTCCGTGTATTTCGATAAATCCGGAAATGTGTGGGCCGGAAGTTATGGGAATGGGGCAAGTTACGCCGGTGTACAAAATATATTATTCACAAAACATGTATCGGAAGCATCGGGAACAGCGGGAGATATTCTCTGGGCAGGACTGGACAACAAGGAAAATTGCTGGTGTATCGTTGAAGATGGAGTGGCGTTTTGGATGCTTAACGGCAACTCGGGTAGTCACAAATATATCGCGCCGTTAAAAGAAAATGGCAAAAGGTTCAGTGGTTCTGTTTATAAATTGCTGCTGGACCGGGATAAGGAAACCTGGTGTGCAACCAATGAGGGGCTTTTCCTGTACAACAGAAGCACGAACAGGATGCACAGGATAAGGTATCCGATCCTGACCGGATCGCTATTTGGCAGCAACTGGATAAGGGACATCATCAGGTTGGGGGATGGAAAGGTCATTTTTTCAACATTCGCAGGTTTGTACATAATAAAAAAGGAAAAGGATTCTTTTGCCGTTTCACCGTACAGCGATCTTAATAAAATGCCTGATAAATCATTCGGTACGCTTTTCGAAGATGAAGCAGGCAACATCTGCGTTAAAGGCAATGATAGCCTGTTTATTTTACGGCAGGTTACTGGAAGCAATGAGCCGGCAAGAGTGCACTCTTTCGCTTTTCCCAGGGATATCAATTATTACTTTGATGATACTGTTGCCCACGTCATCTACCTGGCTACGAATGCAGGATTGTATATTTTAAATAAGAAGGATTATAGCCTGGAAAATAAAACGGCCGACCTTCAGATCCCCTTTCAAAGCATCAGCAGCATCTTTAAAAAAGATAACCAATTCTGGATATTTGGGGATAAAGGAATTTATTATTACGATGCTACAAAAAAAAGAGGAAGGATGTTTACGGTGGAAGATGGATTGCCCGGAAACGAATTTAATGTGTCGGCACTTGCTGTTTCGGCTAATGGCAGATGCATGGCAGGGACCTCAAACGGACTGGTTAGCTTTATGCCTGAAAAATTAAGAAATAAGTCATACCACCCCCGGGCCCAATTTGGTAACATGTATATTAATGATACTCTATATAAAGAGATCGTCAACCTGAATGAAGTAAGCATGGTTAAACTGGCTTACCAGCAGAATACATTTTCGTTCGACTTTGGGACAGTTGCCTTTCAGCACAACGCCGATTGCACTTATCAATACATGCTGAAAGGGTATGATGAAGATTGGATCGATGCAGGCACTACGCACTATACGCGTTACAGCAGGATTCCGCCTGGCAGGTATGTTTTTAATATCCGGGTAACCGATGTCGATGGAATTCCAAGCCCGTATGGGAAAGCGCTTTCTATAGAAATTTCAAAGGCCTACTGGCAAACAACTTTTTTCAGAGTGCTTCTGCTGGCGATCCTCCTGCTTGCAGGCGGATCTGCAATTAAATGGTACCTCGCCCGGAAGATCCGGAAACAGCAAATCATTTTCCGTCAGCAGCATGCGGTTGAACAGGAACGAACGAGGATTGCCATGGAAATGCACGACGATCTCGGGTCCGGTCTGACGTCTATCCGGTACCTGGCAGGAAGTTTAGCTGCACAGTCATCTTCAGGTACCAGAACCATAACAGACAAGATCTCTGATCTTGCCAGAGGCCTGATAGATTCCATGAACGACATTGTTTGGACGATGAAAGCGGATAATAATACCGCAAAAGATGTGCTTGCCTATATCCGGAAACAGGGAGCAGAGCAACTGGAGATCGCGAACATACCGTTTAAGATCGATTTTCCCGTGAACATTCGCTACGTCAGGCTAAACAGCGAACAGAAACGGAATCTTCTGCTCATTTCAAAAGAAGCGATTCACAACATCATCAAACATTCCGGAGCAGACATGGTTCAGATGACTGCGTGTATCAACAGCAATTCCCTGCAGTTAACGATTACCGACAACGGCAAAGGCTTCGACCCCAAAAAGATGCCGGCTTTCGGGAACGGTCTCAAAAATATGTTTCGCCGGGCAGAAGATATGAATGCACAATTGCATATCTCTCACCAACATGGTACCTGTATACAGGTTACTCTTTCTTTTGGGTGATGGGCACTCTTGATACGAATCGCTATTTTTGAATCATTCATCCGTTAAATACGAAAAATGATCACTGTTTGCATTGTCGAAGATCTCGAAGAGATCAGAAACGGACTGGAGGCCATTATCAACATGACCGATGGCTTTAAAGTATTGCAAACATTTGCCAATGCAGAGGACGCACTTATTCTTTTAGAGAAACTGCAACCCGGCATTGTGATCATGGACATTAATCTGCCCGGCATCAGCGGCATAGAATGTATCCGCAGGGTACATGAAAAAAAGCCGCTTATCCAGTTCATGCTGTTCACCATTTACGAAAACAGCGACACCGTTTTTGAAGCGTTGGAAGCGGGTGGAACCGGTTACATTCTGAAGAACTCTTCCCCCTCTAAAATAATCGATTCATTGCGCGAACTCGATCTGGGAGGTTCTCCTATGAATCCGGAGATCGCAAAAAAATTGGTGATGCGGTTTCAAAAGCCGGCCATTGCGCTGAACGAGTATCATCTTACACCCAAGGAACAAAAGGTGCTGGAACTAATGTCTAAAGGGTTTCTGTACAAGGAAATTGCTGTAGAATTACAAAATACAGTAAACACTATAAAACAGCACATACACCATATTTATGAAAAACTGCATGTGCAGAATAAGGCCGAGGCCATCAATAAAATGTATCTGAAATAAATTCCTTCCTCTACCATTTGGGCTATAGGACGGCACCGGTTGCAATGCGAGATTTGTACAAATCATTTTTATGCGCAAATTTTTTACCCTCCCTGCCAGCTCCTGCAAATTAATGCTCATCGTATACTGCCTCTCATTGCTTCCATCTTATATGAAGGCACAGGATGACTTACTGGGATTAACCTCTAACGGCGGAACAGAAGGCAGGGGAACGATGTTCACTATCAAGACCACCGGAGCATCTTTTTCAATTATAAAATCATTTGCCGATTGGGGCAAAACGCCCTGGGGCGATCTGATCCAGGGAACTGACGGAAATTTCTATGGCATGACAAGCCTGGGTGGCACCTACAATTGCGGAACGGTTTTTAAAG
>JAYUXA010000155.1:0-16008 GCA_043753245.1 Chitinophagaceae bacterium | reverse complement strand
CAAAGACCTTTCTCGGAATTTTTCAATCACTGGATTTTTTAGCCTTGCAGGGAATTACTGGTGCTGCCGTCGATAAACGTTTTCTGTCTATGTGTAATGGTGCCAATCTGGCGTATACCAAAGAAGTATTTCAGGAGGTGGGTGGATATGAAGGCATTGATACGATTGCTTCAGGTGATGACATGCTGCTCATGCATAAGATAGCATTAAACTATCCGTTACAGATCCGGTATTTAAAAAGCCGGGAGGCCGTTGTTACCACCAGCACAGAAACTTCCTGGAAAGCTTTTTTTAATCAGCGTATACGCTGGGCAAGTAAAGGGGTGCATTATAAAGATAAAAAAATAGTTTATGTGCTACTGCTTACCTATCTATTTAATTTTTGTTTTATAATTATGGCTGTCGCGTCCCTGGTATATATCAAATGGAGTATGTTTCTGTTGTTATTTCTTGCAGCAAAAATCTTAATAGAATTTCCATTTGTGAATGCGGTCGCCATTTTTTTCCGGCAAAGAGCGCTGATGTGGTATTTCCCTTTAATGCAGCCTTTTCATATTATTTATACGATCATTGCAGGATGGCTTGGCCGTTTTGGTTCTTATAAATGGAAGTCCAGAGTTGTCAAAAACAATTAATATTTAATGCGCGGTAGTCAGCGAACTCCATGGAGAAAATTATTGCGGAACAAAGCTGCGGTTGGCGGAATGGTATTCATTGCGCTCTGTATACTGATGGCCATTTTTGCCTATTTTATCAGTCCTGACTCCTCTCCTAACGCTAACCGGATCATCGTGGAGATCGGGGGACAAAAACCAGGTCATGTCCAGCAATTTTTTAAGCTCCGCAAGCCGGTGGTAGCGGATCAATCTTTTGCCAACCGCCTTATACATGGCAAAAAAGAGATCTTTGATTTTATTCCTATTGTATCCTATACCCGAAAGCCTGATAGCCTGATCATCTATAAATTTATTGATGAAGCCCTTTCCGAAAGAGTGGCATACGCTAACCACCAGATCCCTGGTGCCGAACTATCTTCCATGCATTTTTTACTGGGAACGGATAAATACGGAAGAGACATCGTAAGCAGGCTGATGGTAGGAGTGAGGGTTAGCCTGGGAGTAGGAATAGTGACCGTACTGCTCTCTGTAATTATAGGCGTTTTTCTCGGTGCTGTAGCCGGTTATTTTAAAGGGTGGGCCGATGATCTGATCATGTGGTTCATTAATGTAGTCTGGAGCATACCTACCCTGCTGTTGGTTTTTGCAGTAACCCTTGTTTTAGGAAAGGGTTTCTGGCAGGTTTTTATTGCAATAGGGCTGACTACCTGGGTTAATGTTGCCCGGCTTATCCGCGGACAGGTGCTAGGCATACGGCAGCTGGAATATATTGAAGCAGCACGGGCACTCGGATTTTCTTCTTCAAGAATTATTATCCGGCACATACTTCCGAATGTCACCGGGCCCGTGATCGTTATTGCTGCATCTAATTTTGCTACTGCAATTGTAATTGAAGCGGGTTTAAGTTTTTTAGGTGTGGGCGTGCAGCCTCCACAACCCAGCTGGGGCCTGATGATCAAGGAAAATTATAATTTTATTATTACTCACAATGCTATGCTGGCTCTGGCGCCTGGCTTTGCAATTATGCTGCTGGTGCTCGCCTTTAATGTAGTAGGCAACGGATTAAGGGACGCATTACAGGTGAAGGAATAAATGTTAAATTATCCGGTGCACCATCCAGTACATCAAGGAGGGATGTTGGGATGATGAGTAATCTCTTGTTAATAAATAAACTCCTATTAACTAGTAGTGTACACCTGTGCATTTCTGCAAAAACTTTCTTCCAGAGAAATGAATGTTTCCGTGCGTTCGATGCCTTTTATTTTTTGCAGTTCATCGTGCAAAACAAATCTTAGCTGGTTGATATCCTTACAGATGATTTCTGCGAACATGCTGTAATTACCGGTAGTATAATTAAGCCTGGTGATTTCAGGTATTTTATACAGTTCGCGGGCCACGGAATCGTACAAAGAACTTTTTTCGAGGAATATTCCAATGAATGCAATGACATCGTAGCCAAGTTGCTTGAGATCCACACTCAACCTGGTACCTTTGACGATTCCGGCTTCCTGTAGTTTTTTAATACGTACATGAATAGTACCGCCAGACACAAATAATTTTTTTCCCAGGTCAGCGTAGGAGATTTCCGCATTGGCCATCATCTCATGGATGATTTGAAGATCGAGTTTGTCGAGGTTTAATTTATGAGCCATATAGCAAGCAAGTTTTTAAAAATAGTTAATACAATGGCAAATATTTGAATATTTTCTAAATATTCAAAATATATCTTCGTAATCTTTTAAGTAATAGCGTTATTCTTTAATTTTACTCTAGTTCGGATCGTTTTACGAACAAGTATTGTGGAGTGATGGAATTTTGGCAGACATGCCCTCTTGTCTCGGGGGTGGAGATCACGGGATAAACGCAGTGTAATGCCGTTGTAAGCAATTAGAACGACTGGGGTTGACCACCACAAAACATTGTGCTGCAGCTAACCGCTTCGTGGAGGTTCGAGTCCTTCTTCCACAGCGATTTCTCTCTTTTGAATTTTAGCCTGTAAGATCCGTCTTACAGGCTTTTTTATTTTTGTATTTTTTGTTCATTCTCAAATATCTAACCTCGTTAAACCTTAGCCAATCATTATGAGGATTTAATTATTTACCTCCAACAATTGATAGACATGCTAAAATTATAAATAAGTTATTGAGAGATTTATTTCTTAATCCTTAACATCAGGTTTCAGATGGAAATGGATTGAATCAAAAATATAGAACGACTTTAAGAACATATTTTGAAAATTTCAGCTGATTGAATTGAAATATTAGAGAGCCTTCCTGATTTAAAAGTTTTTGCTAAAGATGGAGAAATGTAATCGGCAATTACAACTATGTAAAGTGCAGACTACACCAAAAAAAGGAGATGTAATTATAAATTGAAATCTGGCGGATATAAGCAAGTTTTGGCGGATAAATGGCGGATATGTTGAAGTGGCATGGGTTGCAAATGACCAGGAGCATTTATTCCGACTTATTAAACAATTTCTATCTAAAACATGCCCACCCAAATTAAAGATAGGTCCCTTTGCCTCTACAGAATTGCTTCAGTCGCTCAATAATTTTGTAAACAGAGGGTGATATTTATTTGATTCAAAAAAGGCCTCCATATTATGGAGGCCCCTTATACTTACTAACCCATCACATCGTTTATGCACCCTGCATTTCTTTCATTTTCTCTCTGATCTTGACCTCGATTTCGGTGGCAAGACCCGGATTATCGTGCATTAATTGTTTTACTGTTTCTCTTCCCTGGCCGAGCTTGTCTCCGTTGTAACTGAACCAGCTTCCGCTTTTCTGAATGATATTCAACTCCACCCCAATATCGATAATCTCCCCATTTTTTGAAATCCCTTCTCCAAATACAATATCAAATTCAGCACTTCTGAATGGAGGGGCAACTTTATTCTTCACCACTTTCACTTTAACCCTGTTGCCCACCGCTGCATCGCCATCTTTTATCTGCGTCATTCTGCGGATATCCAGACGGACAGAAGCATAAAATTTCAGCGCATTGCCGCCTGTGGTCGTTTCCGGATTACCGAACATTACCCCGATCTTTTCGCGAAGCTGGTTAATGAAAATACATATCGTATTTGTTTTGCTGATCGTTGCGGTAAGTTTTCTTAAGGCCTGAGACATCAGCCTCGCCTGAAGACCCATCTTGCTGTCGCCCATTTCTCCTTCAAGCTCCCCTTTAGGTACCAACGCTGCCACGGAATCAATCACCACCACATCCAGTGCACCGGAAAGGATCAGCCTGTCCGCAATTTCTAACGCCTGCTCCCCATAATCCGGCTGGGAAATAAGCAGATTGTCAACATCTACCCCAAGCTTTTTTGAATACGTGCTGTCGAAAGCATGCTCCGCATCTATAAAAGCACACATGCCCCCTTTTTTCTGCGCCTCTGCAATCACGTGAATAGCCACTGTTGTTTTGCCCGATGATTCAGGTCCGTATATTTCTATGATCCTTCCTTTGGGTAATCCGCCAATTCCAAGCGCTGTGTCCAATCCGATAGAACCTGTCGAAATGACTTCCATAGGATCCTGGTTTCGTTCATTCATCATCATCACACTTCCCTTTCCAAAATCCTTATCGATCTTGTCCATCGTGAGTTTCAACGACTTTAATTTTTCACTATTTGACATGCTTATTTATTTAATGGGTAAAGTAAAATATTTGTCAAATGTAGATAAAATATTGTTATCAACACTAATTTATTTAGCAGGAAAAAACTAATTTTTTTGGATGTTTTAGCGACGAATCTAAGAGGTAAAATAGCCGGTTTTCGACTGATCATTTAATCGTCTTACGTGGAGCGAATGTATTTCTGTAGCACAGTACTTGATAGTTCCGGCTGACTATTAAACCGGTCTTGCGGGCTGTTAACGTCCTCCGTACAAACCAGCATCAACTATAAAAAAGAAAATAGCCATTCGTTGCAAGAAAACCTCACCAGGGCTGAATTTATCTCCAAAAGTTTTGAAATACTTATTCGCTATCATCCGTCTCCTAATTAAGCCAAACTGCCAGTACCTGTGAAAGCCCTCCCAGCACAAAACCGGCATACACCTCAAAAGGCCGGTGCACACCCAGCAACAGTCTTGCCGTACAAACCAATCCGGCTACCAAAGCTGCCACCAATACGTAGGCGGCACTGCCACCTTCAAAAGTATACACGACCAGCAGCATAAAACTGAATAATCCTCCCATCGCCAGCGCATGCAGACTGATCTTAAAGTAGATATTGGCCATCCAGGCCATGATTATCGTAATAAAAGTTCCCAGCAAAAACTGTCTGAAGAGCTCCGGGATCTCGGTAAAGTTTCTCAGCACAAACCAGCACCAGAAATAAAATATCATTGCTGCCGCCAGCGGAATGATCCGTTCCTTCTGGGTATTCATGAATATAGTATCCACAAAACCAAGCCTCCGGCATAAAAAAACCGTTACCGCAGGCAGCAGGGAAAGGTTTACAAATACGGTTCCCATCAGCCGCAACTTAGCACCGGGCTGGTATCCCGCAAAAAGCAGCGGATGCACATACAATAGAAAAAAAGTAACGTAAAGCGGTACAAATAAGGGATGGGCAACATAAGAAACCAGTTTTGCAATGGTTCTGACCATCATCGGCTGCAGTGGCTCTGATATCGATTGTTCTGGCAGTGTTTCTCCGGTCATAATTCTTTCCGCAATCTGGCAACGGGAATGTTTAGTTGCTCGCGGTATTTTGCAACCGTGCGGCGTGCAATATTATAGCCTTTTTCCTGTAAAAGTTCGGTAAGTTTTTCGTCGCTGAGCGGCTTTTTTTTACTTTCACCCTCAATAAAATTACTAAGTATTTTTTTTACTTCTCTTGTGGAAACCTCTTCCCCGGTATCGGTGCTCAACGATTCACTAAAGAAGAACTTTAACCGGTACGTTCCGAATTCCGTCTGTACAAATTTGCTGTTGGCTACCCGGCTTACCGTGGAAATGTCCAGGGCCGTCCGTTCAGCGATATCTTTCAGGATCATTGGCCTGAGTACGGTCTCATCACCCGTCATAAAAAATTCATGCTGGTAATCCATGATGGTCTCCATCACGCTGCTCAGTGTATGCTGACGTTGTTTAATAGCATCTATAAACCATTTGGCGGCATCAATTTTCTGCTTGATAAATAACACCGCTTCCTTTTGCCTCCTGTCTTTTTTAGCCCCTTTATCATAATCGCGCAGCATATCCCGGTAACCTTCACTGATCCGAAGGTCGGGAGCATTCTTTGAATTAAGGGTCAGCTCCAGCAGTCCTCCATTATTATAAATAAAAAAATCCGGTACCACATAACTCTCCGCCTTGTTGATATCGGTATGATTTCCTCCTGGCTTAGGGGTAAGTCGTATGATCTGGTTGATAACATCCTTAAGCTCATCATCGGTCAGGTTGAGACCGCGCTGGATCTTGTCATAGTGCTTTTTGGTAAACTCATCAAAGTAACCGGTCAGCACATCTATAGCCATTTTTACTTCTTTTTGCTGCACCTTCTGACGCTGCAACTGGATAAGAAGGCACTCCTGCAGATTTCTTGATGCCACACCCGGCGGATCGAACTGCTGGATAAGCCTGATAACCGTTTCTACTTCCAGTTCATTGCTTTCTATATTCTGGCGAAAAGCGAGGTCATCGACAATGGCCGCCGTTTCCCGGCGCAGATAGCCGTCGTCATCGATACTTCCCACAATCTGCTCGGAAATCTTTTTCTGTTTGTCATCCAGCTTCAACATCCCGAGTTGCTCCTGAAGGTGTTCATGAAAAGAGGTCTGTATCCGGTAAGGAACCGTTTTGTTTTCATCAGCTTCCGGATAATTATCATCCCGCATTTTATAGTCGGCTATCTCCCCATCATCCTCACTTACATATTCGCTGAGATCAAGATTATCATATTCTTCTTCAGCCCCCTCTTTTTCAAAATCCTCCTCATCGGAACTGTCGAATTCATCTTTCGATTCATCAAACTCATCATAATCCTCGTCCGATTCTTCCAGTGCAGGGTTTTCTTCCAGTTCTTCCTTTATGCGCTCCTCCAGATTGGCAGTTGGGACCTGCAGCAGCTTCATTAACTGAATCTGCTGGGGCGATAACTTTTGGAGCAGCTTTTGCTGTAAACTCTGACTTAGTGCCATATTTTTTAGAGCCTGGGGTTAAGGAGGGGCTGGAAATTTTAAAATTTTTCCGTTCCCACAAAAATCAGGCCGTAAATTTACATAAAAAAGCGGAGTGCAAGCGATACGATTTTTTAAATTTCTTATTGTGTCAGGATCGTTGTTTTTCTGTAGCCCTTTATCAGCGCAGCTTTCCATGGCTAATGATCCTTCTGTTTCCAGGCCTTTTACTTATGCGGATACAGGTGAGGCTTATACATCTAAGGTCAATGCTTCCTCCCCGGGGAGATCATTTACTTATCAGGCAGGCCATGTTCCGCTGACAGTCAACTCATTTATATCCCGGATCATAGCCCAGGACCATTATTCTAAAAACCTTTCCTTCTTTTGCCGGCAGGAGTTCAAGCTTGAAAAAGCAATTAAAATTCCCTTTCGCTTCCGGCTGGGTTCCCTAGACCAATGCAATAAAATAGAAGGAAAATAATCAGACCTTTTCTTTTGTCAGCACTTTTTTTATGGCCGCAACGATCCCTTCTCCTTTTTGTTTCAACTGATCACCGGTCCAGGACAAATTGATCAGAGTAGAAATACATTTTCCCATCACCGCATCGCTGGCGGAAAAATCTTTTAAGGCATGATGAATCACTTTTTCTCTATGCTCCGGATGAAGATGATTCAGTGTTCCGGCCCTTTTGAGGTGATCCCATTTACGGATGTAATGCCAGTTGTTATCGAACCAATAAAAATTGCCCCCGATTATATTATTAGATTTCAATTCCTCCACTACAGCCCGGGTAATTTCTTCAGTAGGAAGAAACCAGCTCAGAAAAGTACAGCTGTCTCCGTTCTCATCCGGGATCCGCCGGAAACGGACATCCGGGATCTGAGACAACATCCCTTTTAATACAGTATGGTTTTGTCTTTGAATGGACAGTATACGGTCCAGCTTTTTGATCTGGGCTACTCCCACCGCAGCATGCAGCTCTGATATTCTGTAATTGTACCCAACAAAAGGATGAAGGTCTGCACCCCGGTCTGTTCCTGCATGATCATGGCCATGGTCGCTATAGTGATCGCTTTTAGCATACAGTTCGGCGTGGTTGGTCATCACTACACCGCCTTCGGCACAGGTCATAGTTTTAACGAAATCAAATGAAAAGGTACCCGCATCACCGATAGTTCCCAGAAACGCTCCTTTATAAGTACCGCCAATGCTTTGACAGGCATCTTCGAGTAAAAACAGTTTATATTCTTTACAGATGGCCTTTAATGCATCCATATCAGACATGCTGCCACACATATGCACCGTCATCACACACTTTGTGGAAGGGGTAATGGCTGCACGGACCGCATCCGGACTTAACGTGAGGGTATCGTCCACATCTACCAGCACTGGTATCGCACCTATGCTTAGTACCGCCTCAAAACTTGCAACAAAAGTAAAGCAGGGCATGATGACCTCATCGCCGTAACCTACGCCTAATGCTGCCAGTGCAGTTGTCAGCGCGGCTGTGCCATTACATACCAGCTGGGCATGTTTGCATCCGAAGGTTTGCGTTATCGCCTGTTCCAGTTCTTTAGATTTCCACATGCCCTTACGCGCTGCATCGAATCCGTACCGCATAAGGATACCTGTATCCAAAACGTCGTTTACTTCTTTTTTTTCTTCAGCTCCAAAAATTTCATACCCCGGCATGACTGTTATTTTTTCAAAGTTAGCGAATCGGTCTAGAAACGTTCATGTACTCCAAGTGCAAAAAGTGCAAAATCATATTTTGCAGGGTCGGCAGGGTCAAATTCACGGAGGTGACGCGTAAGCTCCAGGGCAGTTTTCCAGTCTGGCATCGGGCGCTCCACCAGCTTAAATCGTTTTGCAACGCGGGCCACATGAAGATCCAGCGGACAGATCAGTTCAGAGGGCCTGATGTTTTTCCATAACCCAAAATCAACTCCCTGATCATCTGTTCGCACCATCCATCTTAAAAACATATTCAGTCGTTTGCACGCTGAATTTTTTGCCGGACAGGCGATATGTTTTTTGGTACGCGCAGGAACATGTTCAAGACTAAAAAAATAGGTGTAAAAACTATTTAGCGATTGCTCAGCAGGATCAGCAATGGCAGTATCGCCCTTTATAAGGAAGGCCTCTTCAAGAGAATTGTATTTTTTATAATGGTGCTGAAGAAAGGAAATGAAATAAAGGAGGTCGGTGGTATTAAACGTACGGTGACGGAAACCCTCCATTCTCCGGAGTTCTATGGGACGATGGTTTACAATAAACGAATAAGGATCGTTGTCCATAAGCGCCATCAGCTCCCTGCTTTTATTAATGATGGTGGTTCTGTTGCCCCATGCAAATACTGCGGCAAAAAAACCCGCAATTTCAATGTCCTGCTTTACCGTAAATAAATGAGGAATGGAAATGGGATCTGCCGCTATAAAAGAAGGGCGGTTATATTCCGCCACTTTTCTATCGAGAAATTCTTTTAATTTTCCTTCACCCTGCATACCGGTTATAAACTATTCATGGCCTGGTCAAGATCATCAATAAGATCATCAATGTCTTCTACGCCAACACTGAGCCTTATCAACGAATCCGTCAACCCATTTTTAATTCGCTCTTCACGCGGAATTGATGCATGCGTCATCGTTGCAGGATGGTTCACCAAAGACTCTACACCACCGAGACTTTCCGCCAGGGCAAATATCTTTGTGGAGGATAAAAATTTCATGGCCGCATCTACCCTGTCATCCTTTAATGTAAAGCTCATCATGCCTCCGAATCCTCTCATTTGTTTTTTAGCGATCGCATAACCCGGATGATCTTCAAAGCCACACCAGAATACTTTACCAACCTTCGGATGTGCACGTAAAAAAAGAGCAATCTTTTCGCCGTTGAAGCAATGACGTTCCATTCTCAGATGCAGTGTTTTTAATCCTCTTAACACTAAAAAACAATCCTGTGGACCAGGTACAGCTCCGCAACTTTTCTGAATAAAATACAATTGTTCCCGTAGAGCAGGATCATTCATCATCAGGCAACCGTGAATCACATCACTGTGCCCTCCCAGATATTTGGTGGCAGAATGCATCACCAGGTCGGCACCGAGATCCAGTGGATTTTGCAGATAAGGAGAAGCAAAAGTATTGTCTACACATACCCAGATGTTTTTCCTCCTCACCAGTTTTGCCACTGCTTTGATATCCACAATATTCATGAGTGGATTGGTTGGCGTCTCGATCCAGATGAGTTTTGTTTTATCGTTTATATAACCGCTCACCGCATCTGCATCGAGCATATCTACATAGTGAAATTTGATACCGAATTTTGCAAATATTTTAGTAAACAACCGGTAAGTACCTCCGTACATATCATTTCCGGCAATCACCTCATCACCTGGCTGCAGTAATTTTATCACTGCATCGGTTGCCGCTACACCACTGCTGAAACAGAGTCCGAATTTTCCATTTTCGCTAATGGCCAGCGCTTCCTCCAATACCTTTCTTGTCGGGTTTTGAGAACGCGCATATTCAAACCCTTTGTTTTTTCCGGGGGCTTCCTGAACATAGGTAGAAGTCTGGTAAATGGGCGTCATGATGGCACCGGTTGAAGGGTCAGGAACTATTCCTCCGTGTATCAGTTTGGTAGACAACTTCATTTCTTACTTTTGCCTGCGAATTTAGTTTATTTACATTTGTCCGGATGGGTCAAAAGAAATTAGCACGTTTTGCAGAGATAAAAACATTTTCGAATGTGCTGGAGTACCCTGTGCACATGAAAGGAAAATGGGCAGACTATTTTAAGAACGACCATCCGGTAACACTGGAGCTTGCCTGTGGCAAGGGAGAATATGCAGTGGGGCTTGGAAGATTGTACCCCGGCCGCAATTTTATTGGTGTTGATCTCAAGGGGAACAGGATATGGTCGGGAGCGAAAAAAGCATTAGCTGAAAACCTTCCCCATATTGCATTTATCCGAAGCCAGATCGATAAAGTGAACCAGTATTTTGCATCTGGAGAAGTTTCTGAGATCTGGATCACCTTTCCGGACCCGCAGCTCAGAACATCAAAGGCAAAAAAAAGGCTTACTCACCCTGTTTTTTTGCGCCTCTACCAGCAGTTTCTTACACCCAATGGAAAAATACATCTGAAAACAGATTCTCCCGATTTATATATTTTTACTAAAACAGTGCTGGAAAAATACGGTATCCGGATAGTTACTGATCACAGTGATCTGTATGCGCAGAAAGACACAGGAGAAGAATTAATGATTAAAACCTATTATGAAAGTCTGAACATTTCGAAAAGTAATAAAGTATATTATCTGCAATTTGAATTACCATCCGCCATATTGCCCGACCAGGACGATGAGCTAAAAATATTAATTGTTGAACAGGAAACCGAACGACGACGAGGCTGAATCGTATTCGAATGAAGAGGGATTCACCGTATTTACTGCGCAGTTTCTATTGTCGCGCGGGTATTGCTGCGGATACGGCTGCCGCCATTGCCCGTATGACTATATCAATGTGAAAGAACCCCGCAGAACCGAGTTGAGAAAGCAGAGAAACCAGGAACAATTAAACGAATAGTAAAGGTCTTCTCTTCCTCTTAAGTGTAATAAGGGCTAATAAATAAATACACCAGCACGCCTGTAACAGAAACATATAACCAGATCGGCCACGTGATCCTTGCAAGTTTCCGGTGATCTGACCACTCTGCAGTCAGTGCCCGGTAGGCGGTGAATAATATGAATGGAAGAATGTTTGCTGCCATAATAATATGTGTGATCAAAATAAAATAGTACACATACCTCACCGGCCCCTGCCCGCCAAATGTGGTGTCCATTGCAAATAAATGATGGCAGATATACGATACCAGAAACAATGCGGAAAGCAATATTGCCGAAAGCATTACTCTTTTATGAACGATAAAGTTTTTCTTCCGGGCATGGTATAATCCTGCCAGGAGTAAAACAGAAACAATCGAATTGATAACTGCATTGAATCGCGCGAATACGTGGACATCAAAATGATCACCCATCGGCAGCTTATATTTTCCCAATGCGACAACAGCAGCAAATACCACGACCGAAACACTAAAGATCAGTATCCTCGCCTTTTTATCGTTTTTTGCCAGTACAGGTTGCAGCATATTAGAATATACTTTTTTTAATTTTTTTGTTTTTTTCAAGCATCAGTATCGTAAGATCTTCCGCTAATTTAGAAAGTGCATTGGTGTCCAGCCCGTTGTAATAGCCCCTGACAATACGTTCTTTATCCAGCAGTACGAATTTTGAGGTATGAATATAATTGGAATCAACGTTTTCACCATCCTGTAGTCCAAGCTTTAATTCGGTGAGTGCAAAGTCATAAATTGCTTTTTTGGGACCTGTGAGAAACCACCAGGTATCATGGTTTACCCCATATTTATCCGCATACTTTTTAAGAACTTCTGCAGTATCTCTTTCCGGGTCAACTGAAAAAGACAGGAACTGAACAAAACTGCTGTCGATTTTTTTGCGGAAATCCTTCATGCGCATGGCATCCTGCAATCCTTTCATATTTTTTGTCAGTGATGGACAAATGGAAGGGCATCTCGTGAAGAAAAAATCAGCAATAATGATTTTACCTTTTATGTCATCAAAAGAAACAGTGTCTCCCAGTTGGTTCACCAGTCTTATCTGTGCTACCTGATGCCATACCGTATCGGAAACGTTTTTCCCTCCGACGATTTTATTGATCACCGTGTCGGCATAATACCTTTTAGGCATTATTACCGCATTTCTGCTGACTTCCTTAACAATCAGGTAACTGAAAACCGGAAGCAAAACCGCTATACAAAGTCCCAGCAGTGCTTTTTTGCTCACATAATAAATTGAGGGGCAAAGGTACTACTTCAAACGCTCTCCCTGCTCGGGAGCCGGAGCAACGTGTTTCTGGCCTTCCTTTTGGTACGGGTCCATGGAATTGCGAAGATCTTTGTATGAATTACCATCCCAGAGAAATGCGGCAATAAACCATATAAAAAGAAGAGCAGTTATACCTATAGTCATCACAAGGTTTTTTACCTCGTGTTTCAGGTGCATGAATTCAGCAATGATATAGAATGCTTTTGCGCCGGTAAAAATAATATACAGGATATTGAACCAGATTTTCGTGTGGTGAGGAAAATTAGGTGCGATAAACATTCCAACGATCAGTTCAAGGCAGGTGATCACCAGCAATATCCAAAAGGTGCGCCAGATTGCTTTGGTATCAAAACTGTGTTTATTTTCTCCGGGATGGTTTTCGTGTGCGTGGGTCTCAATAGTTGACATACTCCGACTTATTAATAATTATTCTAAAATTAAAACAGGTAAAAACAGGTAAAGACGAATACCCATACCAGATCAACAAAATGCCAGTAAAGTCCGGCCTTTTCAATCATCAGATAGTGGCCTCTTCTTTCAAAAGTTCCATTGATCGTCATGATCAGCATGATGATATTAATGATCACTCCTGAAAAAACGTGAAATCCATGAAATCCTGTTATGGTAAAGAAGAAATTGCTGAAGTTGGTAGAGGCAAGCGTTCCGTCATAATTAGGAAAGGGATTTCTTCCCCACCACGCACCTGCCTCATAAAGATGCGTCCATTCCCAGGCCTGACAGCCTAAAAAGGCGATACCGCCCACCACCGTCCAGAACATCCATTTTATCACCGCCTGACGGTCTTTGGCATGACCAGCACCTACTGCAAGCACCATGGTCACTGAACTCATGATCAATATAAACGTCATTAAACTTACAAATACCAACGGCAGGTGGGTATGGCCCATAAATGGAAAAGAGGAGAATACATGGTTCGGGTCGGGCCATGCGTTGCTGGCAAACCGGATGGAACCGTAGGAGATCAGGAATGCCCCGAAAGTGAATGCATCACTCATCAGGAAATACCACATCATAAGTTTTCCATATTCTACGTTGAAGGGACTTCTGCCGCCACCCCACCATCTTGGATTCACTGTAACTGCTTCTGCCATGTTGTTATTTTATATAGTTTCTTTTAAAAATTATAAGGAAAAAAGGAAAAACACAAACAGGTAAATCCACAACACGTCTACAAAATGCCAATAGGTACTTGCCAGTTCAATCGATACAGGGTTGTAATTTCGTACTCTTGAACTAAAGGCTTTTATGAACATCACCAGTAACGCGACCACTCCTCCAATGACATGAAGTGCATGCAAACCAAAAATAATATAAAGGAACTGGCCTGCTCCTGCGCCTTTCAGGTTAACCCCACTGTTCCACAGTTGAAAGAACCCTGCAAGCTGAAGTCCAAGAAAAACAACGCCCAGCCCGGCAGTCACCGTAATTAAATAACGGTACTGCTTCATGCTTCTTTCTTTAAACGACTTCAGCGCCAGCTGAATGGTTACGCTACTTAACAAAATAACAAAAGTAGAATAAAAAAACACTTTTGGCATTTCTACAGTAGACCAGTTTGGCAGGCTTCCTTTTACTATAAAAGCACTGGTAAGCCCGGCAAACATCATGATGATGCTTCCTAGTCCTACCCATAAGGTAAACTTATGGGGATGAATTTTTTTTCGTTGTGTACTCACTGTTGCGCTAATCACATTTATAAATTTACCGTTAAATTCCCTTATCTGCCAGCAGGGCAAGAAAAACGACTGCCAGGTATATATAACTTGCAAACATCACTCTTCTTGCTGCATTCACGTTCATTTCTCTATACAATCTTACACATTGCCATACCATTAAAAGGTTAGCGGCAAGCAGTATCCAAAAGCTAACTATTCCGCTCAGGCCCGATACAAAAGGCAATACTCCAACAGGTACCAGCACCAGTGAATAGATCACGGATTGAATAGCTGAGTATTTTGTTGGCCCTTCCACGGAGGGCATCAGTTTAAATCCTGCATTGGAGTAGTCCGAATGTGCTATCCAGGCAATTGCCCAAAAATGTGGAAACTGCCAGAAAAACTGGATAGCAAATAAGATCCATCCTCCCATGCTCAGTTCATCCTGCCCTGCCGCCCATCCGATAAGACAGGGCAAAGCACCGGGAATAGCCCCAACCAGCACAGAGACAGAACTTTTCTTTTTCAGTGGCGTATACATAAAAGCATATACAAACCAGCTGAATGCTGCAATGGACGCCGACAGCACATTAAAAAAATACGCCAGAATAAGCACTCCCGCGATACCTGCAACAATTGCAAAGGTCCATCCTTCCGTGGTGCTCATGCGTCCCGAAGCAATCGGCCTTTGGGCTGTGCGTTTCATCAACGCATCCGTATCTTTTTCAACTACCTGGTTTACCGCATTTGCACTTCCGGTAACCAGCAGCCCTGCCAAAAAAAGCAGCATGATCATTCCCCAGTTGTACTGCACAATATTCGGCGCAAGGAGGTAACTGACCACTGCGGAAAATACGACCATAAAACTAAGGCTGAACTTTATCAGCATCATATAATCCCGAACCTTGCTCGCTAATGTAAAAGAACTTGTTGATGGCTCGGCAGCATAAGTATCAATGTGCCTTTTCATCAGATGCTACCGGTTCTGTTTGAGAAATAAATTCTCTTCCATCTTTACTATAATCATACGCCCAGCGGTGAACTTCAGGAATTTCTCCAGGCCAGTTTCCATGTCCGGGACGTATCGGGGTTGTCCACTCCAGTGTGGTGCTTCCCCAGGGATTCTTCACTGTTACTTTCCTTCCTTTAAATATAGAGTAGAAGAAATTAAACAGGAACATAAGTTGTACCGCGAATACCACCATCGCAACAGTAGAAATGAATTTATTAAGGTCGCTGAACTGGTTAAAGGATTCCCAGTTGGAATAATCCAGATAACGGCGCGGCATTCCTGCCAGACCTTCGTAATGCATTGGCCAGAAGATCAGGTAAGATCCTACCAGTGTTACCCAGAAATGGATGTATGCCATGGTGTTATTCAGATAACGGCCATACATTTTAGGGAACCAATGGTATATGCCCGCAAACATTCCAAAGAAACCCGCCACGCCCATCACAATATGAAAATGCGCAACTACAAAATAAGTATCGTGCAGATGAATATCCAGAGTTGAATTACCCAGAAATATACCCGTGAGCCCTCCTGAAATAAACAAGCTCACAAAGCCCAGAGAGAACAACATTCCGGGAGTAAACCTCAGGTTTCCCTTCCAGATCGTAGTTAACCAGTTAAACACTTTTATTGCTGAAGGAATAGCTATCAACAG
>JAYUXA010000154.1:0-3495 GCA_043753245.1 Chitinophagaceae bacterium | reverse complement strand
CATTGCGGGTCATAAATTTTTTAGATACCTGGCTGGCAGAAGCCAGCGCATCCCTTCCAAATTTTGCCATTAACAACGGATGTTTGGGAAAACGAAGCGGTCCCAGTACATCGTTACGTATCAGCGGCCAGTTTTTAGCGGCTGTCCCGATGATACGCAGGTATGCTTCCTCATCCTGGCTAAACTGAGCAGCTGTTTGTGATAAACTGGTAGAAAGCAAGGCTGCACTTCCGTCATCAAAGGGATGTGCGGCGGCCAGATAAGGTTGAATATATTCCAACCCATGAGAGTGTAACGGAAGTGTATTAAAAAAAGGCGAATCGGCAGCCAGTGGATGAATTGCCGAACATACATCGTGCTTAAATCCGGGAAGAGTAAGTTCTTCGGTGCGCAATCCACCTCCAATGGTTTCCTTTGCTTCAAAAATAATAGTAGAAAGCCCCTGTTGCTGCATCGCAATTGCCGCAGCTAATCCATTAGGTCCCGATCCTACCACCACCACATCATAATCCCTTTTTTCCATTTGTATTTTCTATTCTGGCAAGTTAGATCACAGTGGTCAAAGACTGTAAAGATTAATCTTATTATTCAACTGATACAAGGGCCGAAAGCAACAGGTAAACTGGGTAATGGTTTTTGTGATCGCCACCACCGGAATAAGCGGATCGACTACCGGCTAAATAAAACAATTTCCAGCAGGTGAAGACCTGGAGGAACATCACTACGATTGGTTATTAAGCCGGAGAAAAATAAATTGCCATGTAATTAATTACTATTAAAATGGTATCGTTCAGGCAGTGCTTTCCGGCCTCACTGAAGCAGTAAGCGTAGCCTGCATCCCTGCCCGGTCACATTTATAGGTCTCCCAGTCAAATTCTTTTAGAAATGCCGTTGCAGCCTGCGCGCCCAATACGAATAAGTCAATTTTCTTTTGTGGGGGAAGAAAAAAATTCAGCCAGTTGAACTGGGCAACTTTCACTTTACCCACTCCTTTTTCATAGACTTTATTTTTGAGCAGGAATTCTTTATCTGAGAAATTCTGGATAGTAGAGAACATTCTTCCAAAGTATCCCCCAAGACTCCAGTTCTGGGCATTCTTTCCTTTATCACCAGGGGTGCTGTCGTCGAGATCAATGCCAAATACGGGCAGGCGCGGGATGTTTACTTTCGGATTGTAAAAAAGATTGATGGGAAAATTTGATAAAATTCCCCCGTCCACAAACCTCGCGTTGGAAGGAGGATCAGGTTCATTAAACCGGTCCATCCATTTTCTTTTTATTTCCGGGTCCGTACAGGGAATATCGTTGATAAACCAGGATTCAAAAAATAAAGGTATGGCCATAGATGCACGGACAAATCCCGCAGGCTGCAGCGTATTGATGTCTTCTTTATTTCTAAAGAGATCGCACATTTCAGGGAAGAGGATTTTGTTTTTACTCGACAGTTCGCTCGTAATAAAAGCCACGGAGCCATTCAGACCATTCAACTTTTCAGGATTATCCACGCGCAGGTACATGCCGGGCACAGGTACAGCTGCCTTATTAATCAGATCCGATACGGTGACCACTCCATTGTCCTTAAACTGTTTCTTCATCCAGTCATAAAAATAATCTCCGGGATTAATGCCAAAACCTGCATTCTTTAACTTTTTCATCAGGGAAGCGGCAAATACTCCAAGGTAGATTATTGCAGCACAGCTCAGAAAGGTACCTGCCAAAGAAATCCATACCCAACCATTAAGCGCCGGATGGGAATGCCGCAATCCTATCAGCACAATATCGGCAATCATAAAAAAAATAAAAAGGCCCAACAAAAAAGCTACCCATCTCAGCGTCTTTTTTACAAAGCCTTCATCAGTAATAAATTTTTTGATTATTTTTCTCGCAACAGGATGTCCGTCTACCAGCGAAAAAAAATCAAGATCGCAGATCACCCGTAAAACGCCGGGTGATTTGATCTCTTGCTTGTTGCCAATAACCGTCATCAGGGCTGTATTTATGGCCCCTGCACTGGTTCCTGCCAGCTTAAGAAACCGTATACCCATCATTTCCAGAATATACGTATAACCCACCAGGGCCACACCAAGCACTCCCCCACCCTTCTGCACCAGGTGTGCATACTGATTGCCTGTTGCATCCAGTACATCGGAAACGATTAAGGGATTTTCTTTTGGGAAGATCTTATTCAGCGATTCCAGGCAAGTTTTCACCTCCGGATGACTGGTAAAATCTTTTTCTGAAAGGGCTATGGGAGTGTTCACCATCTTTTTTTTATTGGTGAATCCGAATATAAACTATATAAATGAAAATGTCCGGACGGCAGAATATAAACCTGCTATCCGGACAGTATGAATGAGTCTCTTATTTATTTCGATTCTGGATCACTGTCCATTTTCTGTTCTCCAAGTGCTTTCTCCGCATCTATGATCAGTTCCAGGTCGGAAGGCGGAATCTCATTTCTGTTTTCAGTAGAATGATCTCTGCCATATTGAAAAAATGCAGACTCCATTCCCTCAACGGGTGTGCCATCCGGATTTCCAAAAGGATTGTATTTTGCTTTATCAGACATACGTCAATTTCATTTATTAGTAACCAGTATTGTTTATTTACTGATCATTGTTTTAACCAGCCGCACTACATTCTCCACTGAAAATCCTAATTCTTTCAGTACTTCTTCTCCCGGGGCGGATTCTCCAAATCGGTTAATCCCCAGCACCACTCCTTCATCTCCCACATATTTATCCCATCCGAAAGGTGTCAGTGCTTCAATAGACATACGCTTTTTAGTGGCTTTGGGAAGTACACTGTCCTTATATTCTTTGGATTGTTTTTCAAACAATTCCCAGGAAGGCATACTTACTACCCTTGCATTGATCTTTTCTTTCTTCAGTGCTTCCTGGGCCTCCATTGCCAATGATACTTCGGAGCCTGTGGCAATCAGAATCACCTGTAGCGGCCCTTCTGCATCATTTAATACGTATGCCCCTTTCTCTACATTCGTTGCAGAAGCATATTTAGTCTGGTCAATGACGGGTAGTTTCTGACGGCTAAGGATAAGCGCCACAGGTCCTTTTTCTCTTTCCAGAGCAATTCTCCAGGCCTGAACCGTTTCGTTTGCATCAGCTGGCCGTATCGTTACCAGATTAGGAACGATCCTTAGCGCTGCCACCTGTTCAATAGGCTGGTGTGTGGGGCCATCTTCTCCAAGACCAACGCTATCATGCGTAAACACATACACTACCGGCGCTTCCGTTAATGCAGCAAGGCGGATAGCCCCTTTCATATAATCCGAAAAATTAAGAAAAGTTCCACCATACGCACGTACTCCTTTGTGGGCGGCCATACCATTCATGATCGATCCCATCCCATGTTCACGCACGCCAAACCAGATATTGTTTTCTTCATAATGTCCGGGTTGAAAACTTATATCTCCCTTAGTAGGCATTTCATTGGAAGATGCCAGATCTGCTGATCCGCCAAACATCCAGGGAATAGT
>JAYUXA010000153.1:0-7454 GCA_043753245.1 Chitinophagaceae bacterium | reverse complement strand
CGATACCGCAGAGCAGCTGGTTTCTGTGATCCAGCCCACGCAGAACATTAATAATACCGAACATAATTATATTGCCGTCCAAACAAATGAAGCCATATCCAATCTTGTTGCGCTACTCAACGAGCATACCGAGATTTGTTTTGACACGGAGACCACCTGCATAGATGCCAATAATTGCCTGTTGGTAGGGTTAAGTTTTTCGATCCGCAAAGGGGAAGCCTGGTACATTCCATTGCCCTTTGATGACCAGGATGAAACAAAACGGCTTTTAAGTTTCTTTGAACCGCTGTTTGAAAATCCTTTTATTACCTGGGTAGGCCAGAATTTAAAGTACGACATGCTGGTGCTGAAATGGTATGATTATGTGTTAAAGGGAACCATTTTCGACACCATGCTTGCACACTATGTCATTGACCCGGAGGGTAAACGCAGTATGGACCTGCTCAGCGCACAGTACCTCGGTTATGAACCCGTGTCTATTGAAGAATTGATTGGAAAGAAAGGGAAGAATCAAGGCAATATGCGTGATGTGGAACTGCAGAAAATTACAGATTATGCTGCGGAAGATGCAGATATTACCCTTCAGCTAAAACATGCATTTATTCCCCTGCTCCAGGCAAAGGAAGTAGAGCAGGTATTTATCAAAGTGGAAAATCCTCTGGTGCAGGTGCTCGCAGATATGGAATTCGAAGGTATCAGAATAGATACCGGATTTCTGAATGATTATTCAGTAGAACTGGATAGGGAAGCGAAACTCAGTGAAGAACGGGTGTATCGCGATGCCGGTGTCCGCTTTAATCTTTCTTCTCCAAAACAATTAGGAGAAGTATTGTTTGAACGGCTGAAATTGGATCCGAAAGCAAAAAAAACAAAATCGGGTCAGTATGCCACCGGAGAAGATGTACTGCTGAAGCTGGCCCATAATAATCAGATCGTAGATGATATTCTTGCATACCGGCAGCTCACAAAATTAAAGTCCACCTATGTCGATGCGCTCCCTTTATTGATCAATAAAAAAACGGGACGTGTTCATACTACCTATGCCCAGGCCGTGGCAGTAACCGGAAGGCTGGCCAGTAACAATCCTAATTTGCAAAATATTCCAATACGCAGTGAGCGGGGACGGGAGATCCGCAAGGCATTTATTCCGAGGGATAACGACCATGTGTTGCTATCGGCCGATTATTCACAGATAGAATTGCGCATCGTTGCGGCTATCAGCGGGGATCCGGCAATGTGTGAGGCTTTCCGGCAGCAGCGTGACATTCACAGCGCTACTGCAGCAAAAGTGTATGGTATCGAAGAATCTGAAGTGACCAAAGAAATGCGCTATAAAGCCAAGAGTGTAAATTTCGGAATAATATACGGACAGGGTGCATTCGGGCTGGCGGATAATTTAGGAATCACCCGTACGGAAGCCAAAGAGATCATTGATAATTATAAAAAACAATTCAGCGGCATACAGAAATACATGGATGCCTCCGTTAATTATGCACGGAAGCATGGATATGTAAAAACGCTGATGGGAAGAAAACGATGGCTGAAAGATATTAACTCGAACAATTTTACGGTGCGGGGATATGCAGAACGTAATGCCATTAATTCACCGATCCAGGGTACTGCTGCGGACATGATAAAAATGGCAATGATTAAAATTCATCATGAATTCAAAGCTCGTAAATTCAGATCGAAAATGGTATTGCAGGTACATGATGAACTGGTATTTGATGCTACAGCAGATGAAGCAGAAATGATCAAGCAGGTAATCCTGGATTGTATGCGCACCGCATTGCCTCTGCCGAACGGAGTTCCTGTGGAAGCAGAGATCGGGGGTGGATTAAACTGGCTGGAAGCACATTGATTTATTAGTACTACTCTATTTTCGAAATATGAAAAAACCTTTGCTGATCTATTGTTACGATGCCTATTGCGGCTGGTGTTATGGATTTAGTGTGGTATTAAAAAATATTCACTCAGAATACAAAGATGTAATGGATTTTGAAGTGCTTTCAGGAGGAATGGTATTGCCGGAGAAACCAACCGCTATAAGTGTCACTGCTCCCTATATTCAAAAAGCCTATAAAACGGTGGAAGAACAGACAGGTATTGTTTTTGGGGAAGATTATCTCTGGCATATCTTTAATGCAGGTAAAAGCGACTGGTATCCCGATTCCTTAAAGCCAGCAATAGCACTTTGCATTTTTAAGGAATATTATCCTGAACAGCAGGTAGAGTTCGCTGAAGACCTCCAGTATTCACTTCACTATGAAGGGAGAGATCTTACAGATGATGAGGCTTACCGGCATCTCCTGGAAAAATATGATATAGCTGCCAGTGACTTTTACCGGCAAATGAAAGAAGAGGCATTTAAAGAAAAAGCTTTTTATGAATTTGCGCTCGTAAAACAATTAGAGGTAACTGGTTTTCCAACCGTTTTTCTTCAAACCGCTGAGTCGAAATTTTCTTTGGTGGCCCGTGGGTATACCCCTTACGATATCCTGAAGAAGAATATTGATACTGTTCTTTATTCCATCACCAGCGATCCTTCTGCTTTCTGATCATACACCAGTATTGCCATTTTCCATTCGGTTACATAATACTCCAGCGTCAGTTCTACTTTTAATTTTCCCATAGTGCCTATTGACGGAAGCAGGTAAAACTCACTGGTGGTAAATTTTTTTCTCTCGGTTGGCATTTCATAAGTGCCGTTAAGAATAAATGGTTTCTGCCCGTCTATTTTTATAATGCTGTTCTTAAGCTGGTTGTAGAGTTCTTTATATTTCGGAGCGATCACATCAAAATCTTCTGATTGTGAAAGCAGGCATTTCCAGCTGCAGATCATATTGTCTCCGGAAGAACTGTAGCGGGTGATCACTGCACTTACCGCTCCGGGCAGGGAAACTTTAGAATAATAATCAGTAGTCTGCGCTTCTGCACTTAACAGATCGCCTTGAATATTTTTAAATTGATTGGGATAATCACCTATTACTTCCTGCAGTGCGGTATTTGTCTGGTTGGTGAATACTCCCTGGGCAAAAAGAGAGAAAGGAAGCGTACTCATGAGGGCTAATACAAGGCTTCTCATATCATGGATTTTGATAAAAGTATAATAAAGCTTTAACAATCCGGTAGGGAAAATACTACGTATATTATGCACAATAAATCCACAATCGCGCACGTTATATACGGCACCACTTATTAAAAATCTAAAAATTAAGCACCAATGCAAAGGAATTCCATGTATTACGACATCAATCACACCAGGATTATCCGGGATCATTATCGTCCTGCAACAGGTGTATTGAGATTATTGAAAAGCCTTTGGGCCGTAATCATGATCGGTGAATCCCCTATTCAGCATTCTCCTTTGAAAAGAAGAATTCATTAACTGAAAAGATATTCCACATCAGCTTTGGTGAGTGTTTTTATAAATCCTTCATCGTCTGTGATCAGGTCTTTGGCCAGGATGCGTTTTTTATCCTGCAACTGAAGAATTTTATCTTCGATCGTGTCTTTACAAATCATCCTGTAAGCAAATATATTTTTGGTTTGCCCGATCCTGTGCGTCCGGTCGATCGCCTGTTGTTCCACTGCGGGATTCCACCAGGGATCAACAATGTATACATAATCGGCTGCTGTGAGATTTAACCCTACTCCCCCTGCTTTCAAGGAAATCAAAAATACCCTGCAGTTGTCGTCATTCTGGAATCTCTGAATAGCTTTTTCACGGTCAACTGCCGAAGTGCTTCCATCGAAATATTCATGATCCACACCCAGTTCCTTAAGTTTAGCCCTGATAAGCGCAAGCATACCAAGAAACTGTGAAAAGATCAATGCCTTATGGTTGCCCATATTCTCAGTGATTTCCCGACCTATTTCTTCCAGTTTAATACTGTGATTTGGAAATTTCTCTGCCTCATTCAATATGGAAGGAGAATCGCAGATCTGCCGGAGTTTCATTAGCCCTTGCAAGATGGTCAGCTGCGAGCGGTTGATACCCTGGGTTTCGATAGTGCCTAATATTTTATCCCTGAAATCGTTGCGGTAGGCTTCATAAATATTACGCTGCTCCTCATCCATTTCGCAATACAGAATAGTTTCCGTTTTTTCCGGCAGATCCTTCGCTACCTGTTCTTTTGTTCTCCTTAATATAAATGGATATAATATTTTACGTAGATGGTCTTTCCGTTCAGGCTCTCCGAATTTATCTATCGGAATAGAAAATTCCTGACGGAAAAATTCGATGCTTCCGAGCATTCCCGGATTCAGAAAGTTCATCTGGGCAAAGATGTCAAAGGTATTGTTCTGCAATGGTGTACCACTCATGCAAAGGCGGTTTTTTGACCTCAGCAGACCTGCAGCCTTAGTTACTTTACTTGCAGGATTTTTAATGGCCTGCGATTCATCAAGTACCACGTAATCAAATGGAATGTCTACCAATAGTTTAATATCACTTCTCAAGGTTCCATAGGTAGTAATAACAATGTCCCTTTCAATAAACAGGTCTTTGCTTTTAGTTCTGTCGGCGCCGTGGTGAATATGATAGGTAAGAGCAGGAGTGAATTTTTTTATTTCGTTCTCCCAGTTAAACATCAGGGTAGTCGGACACACCACTAAGGCGGTTAGCTTCCCGAAATGGTGTCTGTAATAGTGCAGAAAGGATAAGGCCTGAACGGTTTTTCCGAGACCCATATCGTCTGCAAGTATCCCTCCCCATCCGATCTCCTGCAAATAATTGATCCAGTGAAAACCATGCTCCTGGTAAGGCCGGAGAATCGGTTTTAAATGTTCAGGAACCGGTATCTCCCGTATTTTATTAAACAGCCTCAGCTGGTCATATTTCTCCTCCAGCTGAACCACCAGTTCTTCTTCATTACGTCCATCGTACAACTCGTCTATCACACTCACGTGGTATTTAGACAGCCGGAGGTTATCTGATTTTCCTTCTCCTACCCTAAAAAGCAAGGAGTATTTTTTAATCCATTCCTCTGGTAAAATTCCCAGTGTTCCATCATTTAACGGAACAAACTGCTGCCTGTTGGCCAATGCTTTTTTTACATCTGCGATCGTGACTTTCTGATCGCCAAAAACAATATCCACCCTTGCATCAAACCAGTCGGTATTACTGCTGATATGAATTTTAGTCTGCGGTTTGGCAGTATTAAACCGGAAATTTTTGAGTGCATCGTATCCAAACACCGGCACTTTCATTTCCTTCATCGCATCCACGAATAAAAAAAACCAGTTGTTCTTCAGTACATCGTTGCCTTTAAGTGCCAGTTGCTGGCCACCTTCCGGACGTATAAAATTAGAATGCAGGAGTTCCAGTTTGTGAAAAAAAGCAGTTTCTTTATCTTTTGCACGGTGTACGATCATTACCTTATCGCCTGCCGGAATAATGAGGTCGTCCTTACCACCTGGTTTCGTTTCAAAGCCTTTGTATGAAAATACCGGCTGAAATACCAGGTAATCGCCTTTTTCCTGCAGCACAACCCGTTTTTCGGGATCTCCATCACGGATCTCGCTGATCATCGACGGATCAAAATCGATGTGATAATCCTTCGTTAGCGGAAGTACAAAATTCTTTAATTCACCGGACCAGTCCTCCTCCGAAAAAACGAGTTTCCCTTTTGCCAGGAATTTATCTACCAGCGTTACATCCTCTGCTTTATTCCACAGGTATAGATTGTCGTTGTACAAGAACAACAGGCTCGTGTCCACATCATTGCTGGTCACCGCTGCATGATGTCCATTAAGTTTGACCCAGCACTCCATAGTATATTCTTTACCGGTCTTAATTACCTTAAAATAAGGAGTGATCGGATCAGTTACAATACCTACAGAGCGAAGATTTTCGGTTTTAAAAGATTTGTTGCCGCTAAGTTGAAAAACAAAAGGATTCTCGGCTATGTCCAGTAAAAACTTTTTTAATTTAGGATGAATGTACTCGTTGATCAGCGACTTGGTTTCTTCCGGTAGGGCATCATCCTCATGATGAATAATATTTTCCCATATTCCGCTGAAAGGTGAATTTCTATTTAAATATTTAGTGATCTCTGTATCCTGAAGTTTTCTGATAGAGGGAACCAGCTGCCTGTCCGATTCTGCAAATCCATCAATATTAATAAACTTCCCAAGATCCAGCTTCGCCACTTTACCGGCATAGGTCCGGAAGTCGTCAGAAGACTCGCCGGATACTGCGTCAACCGTGAAATTGGGATACGTACTGGTATTAAAGTTAAATACGATGCCCAGTCGCTGTGCCGCCAGTTCTTTTTGTTCTATTTCGGATTCGGAGGCGTTCATGTCTGCTATTTCCGTAACTGCCATTGCCGATCGGGTCCTTGTCAGCTCCTGAGGAGTAATTCGTTTAATACCGGTATCCAGCACCCTTAAAAAAGGCTTTCCGTCCTTGTAAGTAAATTCAAATTTCCCTTTCAGGTTATCTGATAATGAAAACCCGTATAATTCAAGGAGTTTATTTTTTTCCTTATCCCAGTTGCGGATACTATCAAAATAGTAGGGTCCCTTTGTGTTTAACAACTGCAGAAACACAATAACTTTTGGAAGACCCAGCGGATGTTTGCTGTCTTGGTAATCACAGCTGGTATCGAAATTTCGTTCTTCGTTTTTACGAAGCACCACTTTGTAGGGAACACCTTCCATTTCTACAGTAGCCTGCACCATTTCGTCCTGTGAATAAAAAATGTCCGCCTTTTCTGTTTGCAGGTATAATTCTGCCGCAGTATAAGATTCAGGAGAACAGAGCAGGCGTAAGGTTTTCAGATCGATGATCTTCATTTTAACCACTGTATGGCGCTGGTCATAATCTACCTTTTCGGCTTTTAGAATGTTTTTATCCAGCATCTCCTGCAACTGGATAAGCGCTGCAGCTTCGTGGCGGCAGATATCTCCCAGGTTGTACGGACAGGTACACCGGACCGAAACCGTTTTGGGATCTTTAAATTTCTGGATGCCCACTCTATAATAGGTACTGTAGCTGTCGTCTTTCACCCTGAAGGATACGGCGTCAAGTAATTCATCGTAATCTGCCAGCTCCACATAACCCAGTGCATGGATTTTTTTCCCCCGCCGGATTACTTCGTCAGTGCCATTCGTGTAAACATACTTGATCAGGTGCGGTAAAGCCATTCTGTTGCTTAAAATTGGACAATCTGCAAAAGTAAAGGAAAAAATGCGAGCTTTGGAACGCTGATTGTATAATACTATCTATGAAGAGCCCCAGATCACTTTTAATAATTATATGCCTTTTAATTGCTTTCTCTTCTTATTCCCAAAGATTAAAAAAAGCAGACCGTAATACGGTAGCAAATCTGCAGTCTCATGTTAATTTTTTTTCGAAGCTTGACCGGACGGCAGGTTCTGAAGGCGAACGGCTTGCTAATGATTACCTTATTGGCCAGTTCCAGAAAACAGGCTATAAACCAATAAGC